>NZ_JAAFZC010000004.1 GCF_010614805.1 Pseudooceanicola aestuarii | reverse complement strand
GATGACACTTCCCGGAATGCCAAGCGCAAACAGAGGCACAAGGCTGGACGGCACCACCGCGTTATCCGCGCTTTCGGCGGCGGCGATCCCCTCGATCCGGCCGGTGCCGAAACTCTCGGGGTCGTCGGACATGCGCTGCGTGACGCCGTAGGACAGGAAGGACGCGACGCTGGCTCCCAGCCCCGGCAACAGCCCGACGGTCGAGCCGATCAGCGTCCCCCGCCCGATTACCGGCAGGCAGCGCCGCCATTCCGCCCAGGTCACGATCCGATCCGCGCGGTTCGGGCTTTCGGTCATGGTCGCGGTTTCGGCATCCAGGCGCCGCATGTTCCCGGCCTGGATCATCATTTCGCCCACGGCCAACATCCCGATGGCCATCGGGACCAGGGATATCCCCTCGTCCAGCTCCAGCAGACCGAGGGTCATGCGCGGGATGAAGGTCTCGGCCTCCAGCCCGATCGTCGCGAAAAAGATGCCGAAGGCGGCAGCAATCAATCCCTTGATCAGGGATTTGCCCGACAACCCGCCGATGAAGGTCAGGGAAAACAGCAATATGGCGCAAAGCTCCACCGGGCCGATCAGCAGCGCATAGGCGGCAAGGGGCGCGGCCAGCGCGATCAGCACCAGCGTGGACAGGAAATCCCCGATGACCGAGGCGAACAACCCCATCTTGAGCGCCTTCTGCGCCTTGCCCTGCCGCGCCATCGGATAACCGTCCAGCGCGGTGGGCGCCGATGACGGCTCTCCCGGCGTGTTGAGGAGGATCGCGGAGACCGCGCTGCCTGCGGTGGAGCCTTTGGCGATACCGATCAGCATGGCTATGGCGGCGATCGGTTCCAGATAGAAGGTCAGCGGGATCGAGACCGCGACCCCCGTCGCCTTGCCCAGACCGGGCATGGCGCCCAGAACGTAGCCCAGGGTCACGCCCACGGCGATCCAGAACATCGTGCCGAAATTGAGGATATCGGCGAAACCGGCAATCAGATCCTGCATGACACCCTCAGACGATCGCGGTGCCAAGCACCTTGTAGAACAGGAGCCAGGTACCAAGAAGGATAAGCGCGGGCATTCCGATCAGGACTAGAGGCCGCCGTTCGCCAAGGGCCAGCAGCATCCCCCCGATCAGCGCGACCCCGGCCAACAAGGGCGAGCCCAGGAGGAACAACGTTACCGCGATGGCAAAGACCGCTGCGTGCTTGGCCAGTGACACCAGTTCCGCATGGGAAATCGGCGATCTGTGTTCCGCCTGTGCCAATCCGCGCAAGTTTGTCAGCACAAGCGCGATGGACAAAAGCGTGATCGCCCCCATCATCATCTGTGGCACCAGTCTGGGCGACATCATGCCCTCTGGTCCCTCTTCGATCTGTGCGGGTATGAACCACATCATCATGGCGATCCCGAAGATCGTCAGGACCGCGCCCGAGATCACGTTGGTCTGCTGCATGTACCCTCCCTTGGACGTGCGGCGCAGGGCCCTGCCCGTCCGGTTCGCTGGGCCTGCACTCTCCCGGTGCGGGCCGTGAACTCCCTGAAGATCAGTCATAGCGCCGCGATCGGCGATAAGAATAGACGAAAGTTCTTCTCGCGTGATAAGCCAAGCTTATGACTGATCGCGACATATTCCTGGACCGGCTGCGGTTGCGTCACCTGCGCCTGCTGGTTCTGATCGACCAGCACAAATCCCTGCGTTCCATCGCTGAGGGTCTGAACCTCAGCCAGCCGGCGCTGTCGCAGATGGTCAAGGATCTGGAACATGCCTTTGGCACCGCGCTGGTCCGGCGTTCAGCCCGTGGGGTAAGCCTGACCCCGGCAGGCCGGTTGGCCATGGACCGGGCGCGTACCGGGTTGGCGACGTTTGATCATCTGGCTCGGGAATTGCAGCGGGACGAAACGCCGATCCTGCGTATCGGCACCAATCCTGCAATGCTTCTGCATGTCATTCCGCGCGCCTTGCGGATCATGAACACCGGCACGGCCCCCTTGCGGTTTCACATTCGTGCCGACATGGAAAGCGTCATGACCCGCGCTTTGCAGGAAGGACAGATTGATTGCTACCTCGGTGTCGTGGATTGGCACGATGACCAGGCCTTGCATTCCGATGTCCTGCGGCATGAGCCGATGGTGCGCACCTCCGAACTTACCCTTGTCTGTTCCGCCGGGCATCCCCTCGCCGGGCGCAACGTCACGGCGGAGGAGCTGTTGAATTGGCCCTGGGCTTTGCAGCAGGTGGGATCCAACAACCGGCTGCGCGTCGAGATGGCCTTTCGTCGCCTCGGGCTCGCGCCACCTGTGGAGACGGTGATGATGCAGGCGGATCCCAATGCCTTCATGCAATTGATCACCCAGGTCGATCTGATCGCTCCTGTGCCCGCGATGGCCATCGGTCCGTATCTGCGCAACGAAGCGGTGGTGCCCGTTACCCCGCCCGAGCTGAGTTTTGCGCCGCAATCCCTGGATTTCGTGACCTTGGCCCAGAACAGCGATACGGAACCGGTGCGAATTTTTCGCCAAACTCTGCGGCAGTGTTTCGACAGCGACGGACCGGGTTGGACGGGTTGACCTGTTGGCCATGGCCAACATTCAAATCGTTGTTTTGCAGAACTCGGCGTAGATACCCTTCGGGATTGTCGATCTCTTCCAGTCGTTGCGCAATCCGCTCTTGTAATTTCAAGGTATGTACGGCGCCAATCCGGGCGACACATTGACCAAGAAGCGTTGCCCCAATTCTGAGCATCTGACCAAAGTCGTGGATCACCCGGTGCAGGTCATGCAAATCCTTCGGAACCTCGGGAAAGAAGCTTCGCAGAATGGGAAGCGTGTCCCACAGGAAAGCAGGGCTGACTGGTTGGTCATTGCGATAAAGTTTTTTTGTATCAGGTTTTTCAGGTTCTTTGTGCCGGACGTTTTGTCCGTCTGTGGCGGTCATCTGTCCGGTTTGATTGGGAAGTTCCGGCGTATCTTTGGCCGCGGTCTCGGGGCTTTGCGGCGCGCTGTACAGGATTTCCCTGAGGCGGTTCAGGATCGCGCGGGCCTGGGGCAGGGTGGTCGTTGCGCGGCGCATGATGTTGCGGGTGTCCTCGACGAACTGGTTGACCTCTGATCCGAGGGTCAGAGCCAGACATTGTGCCCGCAGTTTCAGGATACAGGCCCGTAACCCGCGCAGTTCGTCCGCTTGGGCGCGGCGCTGAACTGCGAGAGCTTTCAACTCCTGCGCGCGGAGCAGCAAGGGCGTCAAGTCGATCCCGAAGGCGCCGACGACCTTTCCTCCACGGTACAGCGGGAAGCGTTTGCCATTCGCACTGTCGCGGCGTCGGATCAGCCCGGCGTCCTCCAACCGTTCCAGATGGCGGCGCAATTGCCGATCAGTGATGCCCTTGGCGCGGAAACACAGGGTGTCATTCGCGGCAAAGACAGTCAGCAACACCTGGGGCGTGATAGGGGCGTCACCGGAGCCGCGCGGATCCTTGCAGGGCAGGCAGCTGAGCAGCGCGTCGACCACCACGACAGAGGCCGGACGCAAACCCAGGTCGCGCGCGACTATATTGACCGCGGCCATCAGATCGCGGCGCGTGATCGGCTGGAACCACGGCTGTTGGTCAAGCGATCCCATTCCCGGAAAGCTGACGCTCGCCGAAGTCGCGCAGCTATCCTGCGCATCGGCCACAGCGGCCGTTACGTTTTCGTGTTTCATCCAATTTCAGACGGCAAAAAGGAACCGTTCACCGAAATGGTGTTGCAGGAGTTTCTCTTTGGGGGTACCAATGAAGTGCTAGTAAATCGGGACCCTCTGGAGTGCTTCACCGCCTTCGGGGGGTTTCTTTTTGTCCTGGTGTCTGCCTCCTGCTGCTCGTTTCGCCAACATGCAGGGTTGGCCATGGCCAACCCCGACATTCCGTATCTCTGCCTCTGGCCCCTGATCGCTGCTCAGGAACCTTGTTTTTTCCAATCGTGATAAAGGGTTTCCAACTTCTCGGAGATAAAACCGATGAACCCTTCCTCGTCCTTGTCCGCCACCTCGATCGTCAATCGTTTGCCACGGGCGCGAAAGATGACGGGCCGGTCGGGCGCCGGCGCCTCCACGACAGGGGAGGGCGGACCATTCCCTTGGCGCGATTCGAATTGCTGCAATGCGGCAAGGAGCGCGGCCAATTTCTCCGCCGGGTTGCCGCTCTCGGGGATCAAGGCGATCAATTCGGTTTCCGGCGGCGCGGTTTCGGCGTTGATCAGGCGTCGCAGTTCCAGCCAGGGCCGGCGACCGGCGTCATGGGCGGCGCCGATGGCGTAGATCACCGGGTCCGGAACGTCGCGGGCGACGTTGATCAGCTTGCTGAGCGTACCCTTGTCCACGGCCAGGACATCGCCGATTTCGGCCCGGGTAAAGCCCTGTTCCTCAAGCTTCACGGCGAAAATCGCCTGTTCGATGAAACTGCGTTCCAGCCGGGCGGAGTTTTCAAGCGCTTGAGAGACCAGGGCCTCCCGCTGGTCCATCTCCTTGATATAGGCGCGGACCTTGATGCCCAGGATCCGACAGGCGGCAATGCGGCGGCGGCCATAGACGACCTCGTACCGCGGTCCCGCGCCGCGCCGGTAGCGCAGCAGGGCGGGCAATTGCTGGCCCGAGCTGCGGATCGATTCCACCAGGTCATCCAGACCGACGGCCACGTCGAACCTGTCCGCGATCTCGGATTCGGCGATCTCGCTGACGTCGATCTCCTGCGCCGATTGGGCCGAGACCTGGGACAGCACGTCCGACATGCTCTTGAGAGAGCGCGGCCGGCTGTCGTCGGACGCCGGTGCCGGGGCAGGGGGCTGATCGGGCGGTGTGTCGGCCGGGCGGGATCCCATCTGCGCCAGGCTCTTGGCCAGAAGGTCACGTTTCATCATCGCCTCCCCTGTTCCACGCGGTCTGAATCATCTTCTCGATATCATTGGAAAATCCGATGACGGATTCCAGTGCCCGGTCATAGGTCTTGCGGTTTTTCGTGCTCGCCAGGTCGACTTCGAAAATGGTTTTCTGCGACAGCCCCGCCTCGCTCACCGCCGAGGATTTCACGAAGGGAGAGGGGACAACCGAATCGCCCAGCAGCTGCCTGATCCATTCCGCCAGGTCCTGCTGGGTGCTGATCGCGGTGTCGAACCGGGTCAGCAAATAGGCGAAATTGTCATAGGCGCCGATCCCGCCATTGGCGTGCAGCACCTCCAGGATGCCCGACGCCATGGTCAGGAACTGACTGGCAGAGGCCAGGTCCACCCGCTCGGGAATGATCGTCATCAGCAAGGAGGTCGAGGCACAGACCGCCGACATGGTCAAATAGCCCAGCTGTGGCGGGCAATCGACCAGGACGATGTCATAATCATCCTCGACCTGGCGCAGCGGTTCGCGGATCCGATTGAAGAACACCGGTTGCTCGCCACGGCTGAGCGCGGTCGGCGTTTCCGTCTCGAACTCCGACAGCATGATGCCACCGGGCACCAGGTCAAGGTTGGGGAAATAGGTCTTGCGCAACACATCGGTGATGGGCACGCGGGTGCTGTCGCCGTCGTTGTAGCGGATCGCATCGTAGAGCGTCCCACCCTGGCGGAAATCGATCTCGGGTTGATAGCCGAAGAACGTGGTGAGGGAGGCCTGTGGATCCGCGTCGATCAGCAGCACGCGATAGCCGCGCAGCGCCAGGCGCATCCCCAGTGTGACCGTCGTGGTCGTCTTGCTGGACCCGCCCTTGAAATTCACCGTGGACCAGATCTGCAACTTGTCCCCCGCCCGGCGGCCGGGCAGGAACTGGTAGGGATCCTTGGCGTTCTGGGCCAGAATCCGACGGACCTCCAGGATGTTTTCCCCGGTATAGAGACGCTTGTTTCCCGGCCCCTGCTCGACCTCGGGCAGACGGCCGTCGAAATGCGCCTTGCGCAGGTAGCCGTCGCTGACGCGCAGCAGTTCCGCGACCTCGGCGGTACTGAAACTGCGCAGCGATTTCTGCTCCTTGGGGGCAAGGAACAGCTTGGACATATGCTCCAACGCTTCGGAAAGCCGATCGGCATCTGCCTTGAGCTTGTCATGCAACACGGGATGCATCTGGGTCCGCCTGTGTTTGTCCGCCAGTCTCAACCGTTCCGTTCCGCGTTACCGGGGTGGCCGTGTCTGCTCTTTGCCCTCAGAAACGCGCGGTCAGGATTTATCATTGTTTTCGCGTTACAGATATGACGCCGAAATCTTTGGATCTCAAGAAAAAATGTACGCCGGCGGCTTGTATCGCGAAACGTTCGACCCACCAGATCAGGGACCAACCCCTGCAAGTAGTGTCTATGCCCAAAGGTAACGCCCTGAAATAGAGACTGAAAACAGGCTCTGAACCGGGCAGGGCGGGGGTGAGGCCCAAAATCGCCTGTACGCCCCTCTCAGTAACGCGGCGCCCCGGCGCGGTGCGGGATTTCATCCTGATAGACGGGGCGGGTGATTCTGGAAACCTGTGCGCCGTGCGGACGTCACACCGGCGCCCCGCCGCGATTTGGCGTTACCGATGCGGCAGCCCCCGGGCCTGGCTCCGGGTCGGTTCGCCCCCTGACACCGCATTCATGCACTTGCATATCAGCGACCGATACCCTACCCACTTGCGCGATAGCCAGGCCACCTGTCGCCAAGCCGAGACCATTGTCATTCACTTGGGGACAGTCATGACCACGCATCGCGGCGCCGCGCGCCATCTCCTTTCCTGCACCGCAATCGGTCTCGTATTCGGGACCGCCCCTGTGTCCGCGCAAGAGGGCGGACCCGTCTACAGCCTGGACCCGATCGAGGTGGAGCAGCGCGACATTTTCTTTGGCGCCGCCGACCGGGCGACCACCATGTATGTCGCCGATTACGAGCTGGAGCGCGCCCGCACCGGTGACATGAAGGATGTTTTCGCGGGGATCTCCTCGGTCTCCGTGGGCGGTGCGCTGCCGTTGACGCAGAAGATCTTTCTGAATGGCGTGGACATGCTGAACCTTGGCGTGACGATCGACGAGGCGCCGCAGAACAACCGGGCGTTTCACCACGTCACCGCCAATGCCATCGATCCCGGCCTGCTGAAACAGGTTCGCGCCGATGCGACCGTGGCGCCCGCCGATGCCGGGCCCTATGCGCTGGCCGGTTCAGTCGTGTTCGAAACGGTGGATGCCGAGGATATCCTGCTGGGCCGCGACTTCGGCGGTAACGTCCGGCTGAGCTACAGCGACAACGGAAGCACCGGCCAGGCGGCGGTCACGCTGGCCGGGCGCCAGGGCGATTTCACCTGGCTGGGCTATGGCAAGGTCGCGCAGGGCGACGATTACGAGAACGGCGCCGGCGCCGTGATGCCCGGCACCTCGGCCAATTTGGAAAGCTACCTGGGGAAACTGGCCTACGAGAACGCCGACGGGCACCGGATCGAGCTTTCGGCGCTGCGCCTGCGGGATGACGAATTGCGCCAGTTCCGGGCCAATTTCGGCGGGCTGGGCGGCGTGAACACCAACCTGCGCGTCTATGACACCACCCGCCAAAGCTATTCGTTGAGCTACGAGAACACGCAGGCGCAGGGCCTGTGGGATCCCAAGATCAGCCTGGGCTATTCCGAAAGCGAAGTGATCGTCCCCGACCCCTATGACAGCAACGGCCGCTCTGGCACGACGTCTTTGACGCTGGAGAACCGGTTTCACCTGAACGGCAGCGACACGGTCACCGCCGGTCTGGATCTGCAAGAGCGGTTCGGCGAATATCTCAGCCCGCTTTACGGGACGGACATGCGCGAATCCTCGGATAATATCGGCCTGTTCGCGCAGGCACGGATGACGCCGGCTGACCGCTGGCGCCTGTCCTTCGGGGCGCGCTACGATCACCAGGTGTTCACCGGAACAGACGGGACGGAGCTGACGAATTCCGGCTTCTCCGGCAATGCCTCCGCCATCTATGACGTGACCGACAGTTTTGCCCTGCGCGGCGGCGTGTCATCGGTCTTTGGCGGGATCGATATCGAGGACAATTACACCTACGAGGCGCGCGTGCCCTGGGTCTACGGCGGTTTGCAGGCCTCGCGGGCACAGAATGCCACCCTGGGCTTTGACTGGACGATGGGCGCGCTGACCCTGGGCGGCGAAGTCTTCGTCACCCGGATCGACGATGCCCGCAGCGCCGATGCCAATTTCGATTTCGAAAGCCGGGGCTACAATCTGGGCGCGACCTATGATTGGGCCAGCGGGTTCGCGCGGTTTACTCTGTCGCACAGTGACGTGACGGTGAACGGTTCAGATGCCGCCGGTTACGAGGCGCTCGACTTCGGCGCGCCGCTGGGCACCGTCATGGCACTGGAGATCGAGCAGGAGACCGGTGTGCGCGGCCTGACCGTCGGCGGCGGGTTGGACGTGGCGCTGGATTACGACATGCCGGCCAGCGCCGGAGCGACGGACCTGGACGGCTACGAGGTGGTGAACCTTTTCGTGGAATACGTGCCGCCCTCGATGCAGAACCTGACCCTGCGCGCCGAGGTAGGCAACCTGTTCGACCGCAACTATGCCGACCGCGCGACCTACGGTGGCGAATACAGCAGCGTCGACACGTTGAACGAGCCGGGGCGCACCATCACCCTGGTTGCCGTCTCCCGGTTCTGACGGGCGGCCCCTGCATCCCACCCTCCTGCACCCCCTCGGGGGCGGAAGGGGGTGGGCGCCAAGGCGCGGAGGGGGGGGCCTGTTTCGATGCCAGCCGTCAACCGCCGGCGTGGGGCCTGGCAGGGCCGCGCCGGCGGTCGGTTCACGGGTATAGGCGGATCAGGTAGCCGGCCAGCGCATAGGCTTCTTCAACGGACAGGCGGGGGCCGATTTCGGCCTGGATAGCCGCCTGGTAGATCGGCCAGATCCGGGCGTGAATCCCTTCGCCATCCGGGGTCAGCGCGAGCCTCTTGCCACGTCCCGGGCCGGGCAGGGGGGTGCTGGTGATCCAGCCGCGCCCCTCCAGCCGGGCAGCATGGCGCGACAGGGCGTATTGGGGGGTGAACAGGCGGTGCTCCAGTTCGGCCATGGGCAGGCCATGGGGCCCGGCGCGTTCCAGTTCCAACATGATTTCATACCAGATCGGGTCGCCGATATCGTGCTGACGTAGCGCGCGGGCGATACGGGGGCCCATGCTGCGGTGCAGGCGCAGCAGGTTGAACCAGACCCGGTTGGCGCCCATCGTCGGATCATCATCGCCCTGGAAGGGAGGCGGGGGTGTCTGCATCTGGTCCGCCATCCTGGCCTGCCTCGCGCTGCGTTGTTCCGCTTTACCGCGCTGGACCGACAGGCGCCAGCGCGGCAGGGGAGGGGTGCGCGAAACTTCTCCTAGCCGCCGGAGAGCAACGCCCAGATCCGAGTCTCCGCCTCTGATTTGCGGCCGATCAGCCGGGTGGCGGTGGTGGCGACCCGTGGCGTCGGCAGGATATCGGAGAAGACCGTCAGGGGCGCGCGCGCGGGCAGGGTATGCAGCACGGAGGCGGGAATCCACGCGATCCCCACCCCGGTCGTCGCGATCTGCATGGCGGCAACGGTCAGGGCTGTCTCTACCTTGATGTCGATGTCGAACCGGTCGTGGATCTCGGGCATCACCTCCGTTTCCAGCAACCGGCCCAGAAAGACATCGGTGGGATAGCCGATCAGCGGCAATTTCCCCGCTGCCAGTTGGTCCCGCAGCCCGGCGGCCCCGACAGGCACCAGGTCTTCGCGCGACATCACCAGCTCCTCCGCGTATTCCTCTGCCGGACGAGAGAGTTCGGCGAGGGATTTGTAGGTCACCACCACGTCCGCCTCCTTGGTGATCAGCATCCCCCAGCATTCCGACCGGTTGGCCGAGCGCAGGCGGATCTTGTAGCCCAGCTGCGCCAGCCGTTCGGAAATCAGCTGGGGCATTACCGCCGTGGTGATCGCGTGCTGACTGGCAATGACGATACGGCTGCTGACCTGGCGTTCCGCCTTGCGCAGATCGACGACCAGCCCCTTCAGATCGGCGGACAGGGCGCGCAGGCGGTCTTCCTGTTCGATCAGGGTTTCTGTGGGGCGGGCGGGTTTGCGGCTGCGGTCCATGAGCTCGACGCCCAGGTATTCCTCGATGCTGCGCACCCGCCGGGAAAAGGCGGGCTGTGTCAGATAGCGCCGCGCCGCGGCCTCGTTCAGAGATTCGCTTTCGAAGATCGCGACGATATCCTCCAACCATTCCAGCTTCATCCGGCCCGCTCCTATTATGCAACTCTCGCATGATAGGTCCGAAACTTGGCATTTGAGAACAGGAAATCCTTCATGCAATCTGCCATCAAACGCGACGTCGGAGGATCTACTATGCATTTCGCGCGATTTGACCGCATTCGTCTGGCCCACCTGCCAACGCCCCTGGAACCGATGGATCGCCTGTCCGAAGTCCTGGGCGGTCCGCGCCTGTGGATCAAGCGCGACGATTGCACCGGCATGTCCTCGGGCGGGAACAAGACGCGGAAGCTGGAATTCCTGATGGGCGAGGCGCTGGCGCAGAATGCCGATGTGATCATCACGCAGGGCGCCACGCAATCCAACCATGTCCGCCAGACCGCCGCATTCTGCGCCCGACTGGGGTTGGAGTGTCACGCCATCCTGGAAGACCGCACCGGCTCCAACGATCCCGACTACCGGTTGAACGGCAATGTCCTGCTGGATGCGCTTCATGGCACCACGCTGGAGCATGTTGCCGCCAATACCGACATGGTGGCCGCCTGCGAGGCCGCCGCGGACGCCCTGCGCGCCAAGGGCAAGCAGCCCTACATCATCCCCGGTGGCGGATCGAACGCGGTCGGCGCGCTCGGCTATGCCAATTGTGCGCTGGAACTGCTGGGCCAGGCCAATGACATGGGGCTGAAGATCGACCGGTTGGTCACAGCGACCGGATCGGCAGGCACACAGGCCGGGCTGATCACCGGTCTGCGGGCGTTGAACGCGGGTATTCCGCTGCTGGGCATCGGCGTGCGCGCCCCCAGGGAAAAGCAGGAGGCCAACGTTTTTGCCCTGGCGCAGGCAACGGCCGAGAAATTGGGCTGCTCCGGTGTGGTTGCGCGGGAGGATGTCGTTGCCAATACCGACTACGTGGGCGAGGGTTACGGCATCCCCAACGCGGGCACGATCGAGGCGATCGAGATGTTTGCCCGCACCGAAGGGCTGCTTCTGGATCCGGTCTATTCCGGCAAGGGCGCGGCCGGTCTGATCGATCTGGTGCGGAAAAACGCCTTCGACGGGGCAGAGAACATCGTGTTCCTTCATACCGGCGGCTCTGCGGGGCTGTTCGGCTACCGAAGCACATTCGAGGAACCGCAGCTGGAAACGCTGACGGCCTGAAACGCGACCCACAGGGGAGAGACGGCAGATGCCCGGCGTGATCGGAATTATCGGTGGCATGGGACCGGAGGCGACGATCCTGATGATGTCGCGCCTGTTGGCGGGCACACCGGCGCGGGACGATGCCGATCACATCCCCGTTCTGGTGGACAGCAACACCCGGGTGCCGTCGCGCATCGCCCATCTGATCGAGGGGACCGGCGCGGATCCGACGCCGGTTCTGGTCTCGATGGCGCAGGGGTTGGAGGCCGGGGGCGCGTCTTTCCTGGCCATGCCCTGCAACACCGCCCATAGCTATTTCGCCGCGATCGCCGGGGCCGTTGCGGTGCCGGTTCTGAACATGGTGGAGCTGACGGCCGCGGCTGTGGTGGATCTCCATCCCACTGGTCCGGTGGGGATTTTGGCCTCCCCCGCGGTGGAGCGGACGGGGATTTTTGCCACCGCCTTCGCCGCCCATGGGCGGGAGGTGATCTACCCCGCCGACCGCGACGCCATTCTGACGGCCATCCGCGCGGTCAAGGCCGGGCGCGCGGCAGAGGCCATGCCCCGTCTGACACAGGCCGCCGCAGAGCTGGCCCGGCAGGGCGCGTCCGTCGCGGTGATCGGCTGTTCGGAATTTTCCATCGTGGCGCCGCAACTCACCACTCCGCCACTTGCGCTGATCGACAGCCTGGACGTGTTGGTCGGTGCCTGCATCGCCCGCGCGACCACAGCCCCGCATCCCGCCAGTCAACAGGACCTCAACCGTTAGGCAACGTTCGCAGATGACCATTCAATATCTCAAATCCTCGGTCCCTCATGCGCCGGAACAGAAGATCGAGCTGCGCGATCGCGTGACGGAGATCCTGCTGGCCATCGAAAAGGGCGGAGAGCCCGCCGCCCTGAAGTTCGCCCGCGAGTTCGATCGTTGGGACGGCGATGTCGTGGTGACGCCGCAAGAGATCGCGGACGCAACCGCACGGCTGGAACCCTCGGTGCGGGCCGATATCGACTTTGCCCACGAGAATATCCGCCGCTTTGCCGATGCGCAGCGTGCGACCCTGACGGATATGGAGGTGGAGATGGCGCCGGGCTTCTTCGCCGGGCAGAAATCCATCCCTGTGCTGGGTGCGGGATGCTACGCGCCGGGCGGACGGTTCAGCCACGTGGCTTCGGCGCTGATGACGATCACCACCGCCAAGGCGGCCGGTGTGGATTTCGTCGCCGCCAGCTCTCCGCCGCGTGGAGAGACCGGGATTTCGGACGAGATGGCCTATGCCATGAACCTGGCCGGGGCGGACAGCATCCTGCGGATGGGCGGGGTGCAGGCGGTGGCCTCCATGGCCTTCGGCTATTTCGGCATGCCGCGCGTGGACGTTCTGGCCGGCCCCGGTAATGCCTGGGTGGCGGAGGCCAAGCGGCAGCTGTTCGGGCGTGTCGGCATCGACATGGTGGCCGGCCCGACCGACAGTCTGATCATCGCCGACGGCACCGCCAGTGCCGAGGTCGTCGCCTGGGACATGGTCGGCCAGATGGAACATGGCGCCGACAGCCCCGTCTGGCTGGTCACCGATGACAAGACCCTGGCCCAAGGCGTGCTGTCCATCGTCCCCGACCTGATCGCCACCCTGCCGGAGGCCAACGCCGGATCCGCCCGTGCCGCGTGGGACAACCTGTCGGAGATCATCCTGTGCACCACGCGTGAGGAGATGGCCGCCACCGCCGATCAATACGCGCCCGAACATCTGCATGTGCAGGCCGCCGATCTGGATTGGTGGCTGGCGCGGCTCAAGGCCTACGGGTCATTGTTTCTGGGGGCAGAGACGACGGTGGCCTTCGGGGACAAGGCATCGGGGCCGAACCATGTGCTGCCGACCTCTGGCGCGGCGCGCTATACCGGCGGGCTGTCGGTGCACAAGTTCCTGAAGACGGTGACCTGGCAACGCTCCACTGCCGAGGCCGCGCGCCGGGTGGCCGAAGTCACCGCCCGGATTTCCCGGCTGGAGGGGATGGAAGCCCATGCCCGCACCGCCGATATCCGCCTGTCCCCCCGGGACTGATCCGCAGGAACCGGCACCGCCGTCCGTTCCGCCTGGGCGCCCGCCTCCGGTCTCCGGTCTCCGGTGTTCGGGCGCCGCGATCCGCCCCCCGTGGGCCGTACCATCCCGCCCCGCGACGAAAAAACCGCAGGTGCCGATGCCCGGCGCCTGCGGTTTTCCGTGCCGCCCCCGCTGCGGGGGAGGGGGTGTCAGACCTGCTCCGCGAAATGGCAGGCGCTGAGGTGACCGGGTGCCATTTCTCGCAGGGCAGGCGTTTCGGCAGCGCAGCGATCCGTTGCCATGGGACAGCGGGTGCGGAAATAACAGCCACTGGGCGGATCTATCGGGCTGGGAACGTCGCCGGTCAACACGACGCGGTCGCGCTCGGCTTCCGGGTCGGGCAGGGGGACGGCGGACAAGAGGGCGCGGGTGTAGGGATGGCGGGGATGCGTGAACATCGCCTCCCGATCCGCGATTTCCATGATGCGGCCCAGATACATGACGGCGATGCGATCGCTCATGTGTTCCACAACCGCCAGGTCATGGGAAATGAACAGCAGCGACAGGCCCAGGTCTTTCTGAAGGTCCATCAGCAGGTTGATGATTTGTGCCTGCACAGACACGTCCAATGCCGATACCGCCTCGTCGCAGATGATGATGTCCGGCTCCGAGGCCAGGGCGCGGGCGATACAGATCCGTTGTCGCTGCCCGCCGGAAAACTGATGCGGCATCCGGGCCATCGACTCGCGCGGCAGGCCGACCTTCTCCAGCAGATCGCCGACACGCTGGCGGCGGTCTTCCCGGCTGCGGGCCATGTCATGGCTGCGCAAGGGTTCGGCGATCAGCTCTTCCACGCTCATACGGGGATTGAGACTGGAAAACGGATCCTGAAAGACGACATTCATCCGCTTGCGCACCGGTTTCAGCTGGGCGCGGCTCAGCCCGTCGATGCGCGTGCCTTCCAGCGTGATTTCGCCCTCCGTCAGGGGGATCAACTGGGCGAGACATTTGCCGACTGTGGATTTGCCGCACCCGGATTCCCCCACCAGCGACAGGGTTTCCCCCTTGGAGATGTGAAAGCTGATGTCGCTGACCGCGTGCACGGCCTTGGACGACCGGAAGAACAGGCCGCCATCGATGGGAAAGCGCTTTACCAGATTGCGGACTTCGATCAGATGCGGGGCGTCGGTCATGCGGCTGTGGCCTCTCTTGGGGCGAAATGGCAGGCGGCCAGATGGCCCGGCGCCTTGGCTTCCAATGCCGGATCGATCCGGCGGCAGACGTCCTGCGCCAGGGGGCAGCGGTCGGCAAAGGCACAGCCTTGCAGCGCCTTCGACAGATCGGGCACACGGCCGGGGATCTCTGCCAGACGGGTCGCCCCGCCGACGGCCAGCGATGATCCCAGCTTGGGCACTGCGTTCAGCAGGCCCTGCGTATAGGGATGGCGCGGATTGCGGAACAGATCACCGACGCGGGCCTCTTCGACCTTGCGACCGGCGTACATCACCAGAACGCGTTCGGCGAATTCGGCCACCACGCCCAGATCATGGGTGATCAGCATCACGGCCGATCCGACCTTTTCGCGAAGATTCTGCATCAGATCCAGGATCTGCGCCTGGATCGTCACGTCCAGCGCGGTGGTCGGTTCATCCGCGACCAGCAGCGCGGGGTTGCAGGCCAGGGCGATGGCGATCATCGCGCGCTGGCGCATGCCGCCGGACAATTGGTGCGGATATTCGTCCACCCGCCGTTCGGGCGAGGGGATGCCCACCAGGCGCAGCATCTCGATCGCGCGGTCGCGCGCCTCGGCCCGGCTGGCCCGTTCATGCAGGCGGACGGATTCGCCGATCTGCTGGCCGATGGTGAACACCGGGTTGAGCGAGGTCATCGGCTCCTGGAAGATCATCCCGATCTCGGACCCGCGCAGACGGCGCATCTGGCGTTCCGAGGTCTTCAGAAGATCCTTGCCGCGAAAGTTGATCTCCCCCGCGATCTTGCCCGGAGGGGTGGGCAACAGGCCCAGGATGGACATCGAGGTGACGGATTTCCCGCAGCCGGATTCCCCGACCACGGCCAGCGCCTCGCCGGCATTGATGTCAAAGGACAGGCCGTCCACGGCGCGGTTGACGCCGGTCGCGGTGCGGAAATGGATCTGAAGATCCTTCACGTTCAGCAGGGTCATGATTACACCTGTTTCGCCAGCCGGGGATCGACCGCGTCGCGCAGCCCGTCGCCCAGCAGATTGACGGCCAGCACCGTGACCGACAGGAAGATCGCCGGGAAGAACACGATGGAGGGTTTGACCTGCCACAGGGCGCGCCCCTCGGCCATGATGTTGCCCCAGGACGGGATGGAGGAGGGCATCCCCGCCCCGATGAAACTCAGGATCGCCTCGGTGATCATGGCGGAGGCGCAGATATAGGTGGCCTGCACTGTCAGCGGCGCCAGCGTGTTGGGCATGATATGCTTGCGGATGATCCCGAAGGTGGAGGTGCCGCAGGCGGTGCCGGCCTCCACGTAGGGCTGTTCGCGGGCCGACAGCACGACCGACCGGGTCAGCCGGGCGACGCGCGGGATCTCGGCGATGGTGATGGCCACGATGACGTTGAACACCGATCCGCCGCGCATCAGCGTCATCAGGGCGATGGCCAGCAGGATCGCGGGGATCGACATCAAGCCGTCCATCACCCGCATCACGATGTTGTCGGCCCACCGCAGGAAGCCCGACAGCAGCCCGATCGCCAGTCCCACCGCCGAAGCGCAGAGCGCCACGCCGACGCCCACGATCAGGGACACCCGTGCCCCGTAGACAGTGCGGGAGAAGATGTCGCGGCCCAGCATGTCGGTGCCGAACCAGGCCTCGGCCGAGGGCGGGCGCACCCGCATCGCGGGGTTCAGCGCGGCTGGATCGCTGGTGGCGATCAGCGGGGCGAACAATGCCATCAGGGCGACCAGCGCCAGCAGGATCAGCCCGATCCACAGGGTCGGATGTTCCATCAGCAGCGCCATCCGACGGCTGCGTTGCGGCGGCGGCGTCAGGATTTGCGGCCGCAGGGGGGCGGCGGCGAAATCCGCGTCGGTCTGGGGGGCAGGAGAGGTCAATAGCGGATCCTCGGGTCAATCAGGGTGTAGCTGAGGTCGATCAGCAGGTTGATGATCACGTAGACGAAGCTGAAGATCAGGATGATCGCCTGGATGACCGGGTAGTCGCGGCGCAGAATGGAATCGACGGTCAATCGGCCCAGACCGGGCAGGGCAAAGACCGTCTCGATCACCACGGCGCCCGAAATCATCAGCGCGATCCCCAGCCCCACGACGGTGACGATGGGCACCAGCGCGTTGCGCAGGGCGTGGATGAACAGGACCGTATGGCCCGCCGCGCCCTTGGCACGGGCGGTGCGGATGTAATCCTGTTGCAGGATTTCCAGCATCGTCGCCCGCGTGATCCGCGCAATCAGCGCGACATAGACGCCGGACAGCGTGGCGGCGGGAAGGATCAGCCCGCGCAGCCAGGGCCAGAGGCCCTCGGCGATGGGCGTATAGCCCTGTACCGGCAGCCAGCCCAGTTGCAGCGCCAGCACCCAGGCCAGCACGTAGCCGACAACGAAGACCGGTACGGAAAATCCCAGAACCGCGAACAGCATGATCGCCCGGTCCAGCAGCGACCCGCGTTTCCACGCCGCCAGAACGCCCATGGGGATGGCGATGATCAGCGCCATGGTCAGTGTCACCACCATCAGTGACACTGTCGGTTCGACGCGGTGGAGGATCATCTTGGTCACCGGTTCACGGGTGAAGATGGAGGTCCCGAAATCGCCCTGGAAGATCCCGCCCGCCCATTCGACGAAGCGGACGGGAAAGCTGCGGTCGAGGCCCAGCTGGCTGCGGATGTTCTCGATATCCTCCTGGGTGGCCTGATCTCCGGCCAGGATCGCGGCGGGATCGCCGGGGGCCAGGTAGAGCAGGCTGAAAACGAAGATCATGACGAACAGCACGACCGGTACGGTCGAGAGGATGCGTCGCAGGATATAGGCGCTCATGCGGTGGGGGTTCCCGAACGGTGGTGGTGGGCGCCCCGACGTCGGGGGCGCCCCTGGTCACGTATCAGCAGCCGGCGGTCACGCGCGGTCGACGTTCCAGAACAGGCTGACGGAAGCCTGAAGCAGACCCTTGAGGTTGGTGCGCACGGCGCCGTCCTGGAAGGTCTGGCCCAGCGGCACGGTGGGCACCTGGTCCAGGGCGCGGGCGTGGGCCTTGTCGAACAGCTGCTGCGCCTCCTCATCGGACCCGGCCGACAGCCAGTCGGCGACTGTCTGCTCCATCTCGTCATCCTGGAACCAGCCCCACCAGCCCTTTTCGCCCAAACCACGGGTGGTGGCGTTGGTGGCCGGGTTGTCGATGGAGATGGCGGGCCAGTTGGTATGCGCGATGCTCCACCCGCCGTTGTCCACCGGTTCTTTCGAGACGCGGCGCTGCACCACGGTGCCCCAGTCGGTGTCCTGCAGATCGACGTTCATGCCGATCTTCTTCAGGATATCGGCGGTGATCAGCCCGTGCGGGTGGATCGAGGCAATATCGGTCGGGTTCAGGATCACCACCCGTTCGCCATTGTATCCCGCCGCTTTCAGCGCCTCTTTCGCGCCCTCCAGGTCGAGGGAGTTGATCAGCCCTTCGCCCAACTCGTTCACCCCCGGCAACCCGCAGGGGAAGGACGCCAGGCATTCGGAGCGGTTCGCCTCGGCCGCGGTGACCGCCTGCATGTAGGGGGTCTGGTCGATGGCCTTCATCACGGCGCGGCGCACCTCGACATTGTCGAACGGGGCTTGCAGGTGGTTGAAGCGCATCACGGAGACCAGGCCAAAGGGATCCTGCCGGAACAGGTCCACGTCCGGATGGGCCTCCATGATCGGCGCCAGGTCGGGCAGCACGCCCGCGACCCAATCCACTTCGCCCGCCTGGATCGCGGCGGCAGAGGTCGCGGGATCGGGGATCACCTGCCAGATCAGCCGGTCGAAATTCACGATCTTCCCGCCGGACGTCCATGCGGCGGCTTCGTCGCGCGGCACGTAACCCTCGAATTTCTCGTAGACCATTCGGTCGCCCGAGACATATTCATCCGCCACGAACCGGAACGGGCCCGAGCCGACCATCTCGGTCACCTGTTCGGAAATGTCGGTCTTGGCCAGCCGTTCGGGCATGATCATCGCGGGCGACGAATGCGGCTTGCCGATCGCGTGCAGCAGTCGGCCGAAGGGGCGCGTCAGCTTGATCACGATGGTCTTGTCATCCTTGGCGGAGAAACTTTCGGTCGCCGCGCCAAGTGCCTGGCCGAACCCGTCGCGCTTGGACCAGCGATCCAGACTTGCGGCGCAATCCTGCGCGCGCACCGGTTCGCCATCGTGGAACATCAGCCCGTCGCGCAGGGTGATTTCCCAGGTCAGCCCGTCGTCGGAAACGGTGTGCCCTGCGGCCATCTGGGGCACCGGCTGAAGGTTCGCATCCATCCCGTAGAGCGTATCAAACACGCAGTAGCCATGCGTGATGGACACGGCGGCGGGGGTGAAGATCGGGTCCAGAACCGTCAGGTTCGAGCTTGGAACGTAGCGCAGAACCTTGGTCTTGTTCTGCGCAAGAGAGGGCAGCGACAGCAGCGGAGAAGCCGCGGCGGCACCCAGAAGCGTACGTCTGGTAATCATGATAAAGTCCTTCCTGCTGGAACGTCGGGTTTTATGGTCTTGTTGTTATTGTTCAGGGTCGTCTTGGGTGCGTCCGGGCGCGGGGGCCGGGGCGGGTGGTTCCATGTCGTCGGCGGGCCAGTACGGGCGCTGGCGGTGCGCCCAATCCACGTCTTGCAGTCGCAGCGGCGCGCCGCCCGGCCCGTGCAGGGCGATGTGACGCACACCCGGTCCCAGCAGCTTGCGATAATTCATCAGGTTCTTGAAGGATGCGATCTTGCAGGTCGTGATGTCGATCCCGGCAGCGGCGTAATGTTCGTCCATATGTTCGTAGAATGGCAGGCTGCCGACCAGAATGCGAATCCCGCCATGGCGCAACACTGCCGTCGGTCCGGTAGAGGTCGTGGCCCCTGCCGCAGGCCCGCCGGAATAGGTGAAGGCCCCGTCGCACAGCCGCTCCACCGTGGCGCGCACGGCGCATGGGCTGAACCAGCGGTCATCTTCCTTGGCACCGATCCGGAAATCGGCCTCCGCGCCTTCGCCCAGCTCCGTTGCGCGGGCGACGGTCTCGGCATCCACGATGAAAAGTGCGGCCTCGGTTTCGGATGAAATGTCCAGCAATGCGGCCAGCAGCGCGGGGCTGTCACCCTGCGCGCCCGCGCCCATGGAATCGGGCGCGTCGATGATCAGGGTCCGGTCCGGACGTGCGATGGCCGCCCGAACCGCCTCCGCCGGGGTCACTGCGGGCAATTCGAAATCGCGGCGCCGGGTCCACATGGCGTCCAGGACCGTCTGTGCGGCGGCGCTGGCCGCTGGCGCGTCGCCATCGGTGATGGCCAGCCCGGTGATGCCGACATCGGCCATGTCCAGCCAGGGCTGCACCGGGAAATAGCTGACCGACAGGGCGCGGCCCTCCGCCTCGATCCCGCGGGCCACGGCGGCGACCTGCGCCATCGGCTCGTCTCCCAGCGTGGCGCCGCCCAGCACGGGGACGATGGCGTTGTACTTGGCGATACGGGTGACCGGCGCGATCTCGCCGCGCATGGCGCGCACCAGCAGCCCGGCGGCACAGGCCCCGGTGCGATAGGCATCGACATGCGGATAGGTTTCATAGCCGACGATGATCTGTGCCATGTCGGCCATGCGCTGCGTCACATGCGCGTGCAGGTCCAGGCTGACCGCAATGGGGATCGACGCATCGCCCAGCCGGTCGCGGACGGCGGCGATCACCCCGCCTTCGGGATCCTTTTCGGTGGCGCAGATCATCGCACCGTGCAGAGACAGGTAGACCCCGTCCAGCGGCAGGGCAGCCGTGATGCCGTCGGCGATGGTTTGCACGACTTCGTCGAAATAGGCATCATCGACATGCCCGCCCGAGACACAGCGCGACATGTAGATCGGTACGACCTCGGCGCCTGCCTCCGTCAGGGTGTCGATGCCGCCGGTGATGGCCAGCTGCTTGCCCCGCGCGACCTGCGGGATTTCCGCTCCTTGGAAAATGCCGAACCGGGCGAAATCCGTCTTCCGCGCCACGCGCAGGGACAGGCTGTTCCCCTCGAATTCAAAACTGGCGATCGCGACTTTCATGGAACTTCCCCTGCCTTGGCACCCGTGGCCCAAAGATTTCAACGTGTTCGCCATGCCATATGGCGCGAACACATGCCTTCTGCATCTTAGGTAAAATTCTTGCAGCAGGGGGCACTGATTTCAAATGCGAATTGGTGTCAGCAATATGCAGGATGAGCATATTCGGGGGCTATGCCCTAATTTTCTGCGTGGCAGACAACGCGTCATGCCGGGTGTGTCGCGGGCAGGTCCGTTGATTCATCAGGAGTCAGATCCATGAACCGGCAAAGCAAGTATCATTCGTCATAAAAAAATAGTGCTTTTGCATGTAAATACATGAATATGGATGGGTCGCTGGGGGCACGTCCGAGGCGCGGGGCCAGAGCCCAATGCGCAGGTAAGGGGGCTCCTGCGGGGCACGCAGGCGCAAGATCTCACATCACTTCAACGTTTATGTGTCGAAGGAAACTGAAATGGACTTCAACGACCTCATGATGGCGTTCGGGCAACAGATCGGAATTCTGGAACTGGGCCAGACCGACGACGGGATCACGCTGGAGATTGCCGACCGGACTGTCGTGCTACGCCACGAGCCGCCCGGCGGCCGCGTCACGATTATCGCCGATGTCGCGGCCTATCCCCGTGCGCATCAGGCGGCGCTGGCGCCTGCGCTGCTGGAACTGAACTTCGCCTCTGCGTTGGTGGGAGGGCATAGTCTGGCCGCCGACCCGTCGGAGGAACGGTGCTTTTGCGTGGTCAGCTTGCTTCTGGACGGGCTGAGTGTCGATACGCTCGATGCCGAAATTGCCCGTCTTGTGACCAAGGCCGGCATTGCCGCCGATCTGATCGAACGTCGCATCGCGATACTGAGCGAAGCCCCCGGCGACGTCGCGGCTGCGGGTCTCGGCGATTTTGCCGTGCGCGTCTGATCCATCGATCCCGGGAAAGGAATGACCATGCCAAGTAACGTGACATCAGGTATCCGCGCCATGGCGGATCTGACCCAATTGGACAAGGCGATGAACAAGGGCGATTCGTCCGATTTCGTCAAACTCAAGGGGCAGGGCGACGATCAGAAGTTCAAACTGGGCTTTTCCACGCTGACCGGTGCGATCAAGTATCGCAATCTCAGTGCTGACCAGAAGGCCGCGCAAAACGCCACTGTTCGCAATACCGTGGTCGACAAGATGACAGGCGGCGCGCGGGATCTGGTGCGCTTGTCCGTGCTCGCCGCGCGTCAGGATCTGCACAACACCTACAGGAGCGCTGGTGGCGACACGGCGCTTGACGCATTTCTGGGTGGTGTCGGCGGTGACGGCGCGCTTGGCGCGCTCGAAGACAAGGTCATGGCCAAGGTCGCGCGCTATCTGGATGGCAAAGGTGACTTCGAGGCGGGCAAGCGGATCACCGTGGGTGATATTGATGTCCGCCTGAACAAGGTCGAAGCTTATATCAACCGGTCCATTGCCAAGTTCGCCGGAAATGACATGAGGCCAGCCTTCGTGCGGGGGGCCGACGACAATTGCTTTGCCAAGTTTGGCCTCCGGTTTCCGGATCTCCGGGCGACCGCAAGCACCTTGCAGATTCTGGAACCCGTTCCCCGGCTCTTGGATCTTCTGGACAAAGCAGACGACACTCAGTTTCTGAGGCCCACAAAAAAGGGTCTGGATCCGATCAAGTTTCACACCGCAGAGACAGCGAAACAGATCGCAGGCGATGGTACAAACAAGGTTCGGGATAAACTGGGATCTCCCTTGTTTGAAGTGGTGGCCGTGCTGACGGGTGCGGCTGAAAAGTTGGTGAAGACGCCGGTTAACCAGATCGTCGCGGCGGCGCAGAACTGGGACGCGTACGAAGCTTCGGCATTCCGAGACACGTTTCCGGCGGGTGAAGATGTAACCAGGTTCGCGGATCTGGCGTCAGACAGGATGAAGGATCGGGTGGACGCCCGGTGCGTCGAACTCTTCGGTTCGGCAGTGCTTGAGGATTTCTACGAGTTGCCCGACGACGCATTCAATGCATTGTCCAGCAATTTCACAGTCGGAAATTTCAAGACGTTGCTCAGCGAGATCGAGGTGATGTCACAGGAGGTCATCCAGGAGATCTACGAAACGGAGATTGAACCGTTGCTGAGGGATGTCGCCACTCCGCCGATACCCCCGCAGGCCCCCATCGGCCAGAGTGCGGTCCAGCAATTGATCCAAATGTTCGAGGCTGCGACCTAGGGCCAGACCTGCCTGGCAACAATACGCCCCGGCGCGGATCGGGGCGTGTTGGTGCCGGCCAAGCGGGCAAGCATCGGCAGACACGCGCTCAGGGCCCCGCGCCCCTAGAACCTGCCCGTCCGGGCCATCCGGCGAGGGTCTGGAGCACTACTCCGGGGGCGGGGCACATCATGCGAAAAAGTGGTCGCGCTCGGCGAAAAAACCTTCGGCATGGGTTTGCAGGGCTTCGGCGAACTCCTCGGCCAGGCGCGAGGGCGGGCGGTGGATCGGCAGCACCATGCCGAAACTGTAGGGGATCACCGGGCGAAAGGGGCGGATCACGATGGCCGATTTCTCGAACCCGGCAGCGGTGAAGGGGTCGATCACCGAGGTGCCCAACCCGCGCGAGACCATCTGACAGATGGAAGCGGCGGATTGCGTTTCGATCACCATGCCGCGCCGTTCGATCCCCAGCGTGTCAAAGGCCTTGTCGACGCGGATGCGAAGAACGGTGTCGGGCACGATGGACAGGAAATCCTCGTGCTGGAGATCGCGCGCCTCGATCACTTTTCTGTCGGACAGGGCGTGGCCCACGGGCAGGATGCACACCCCCTGCGCGCGGGCCAGCATCCGTGACCGGGAGGCGGGATATTCCACCGGCAGGGTCAGCAACGCGATATCGAACAGCTGGCTTTCCAGCCATTTGGTCATCTCACGCTTGACCACGATCCGGACGGAGATGCGGACATCGGGGTGGCTCTGGCGAAAGGACTGGATGACCTCCGGCAGGAAACTCTGCCCCATGGGCATGGAGGTCACGATCCGCAGGTGCCCGCCCCCGACCAGCCGCACATTGCGCAGCACGTTGGCCATGTGGTCGACGCCGTTATAGAATTCCTTGACCTCGTGGTAGAGATCCTCGGCCTCGGCAGTGGCGTAAAGACGCCCGTTCTCGCGGATGAACAGCAGGAAGTCGATCTGTTCCTCCAGGTTCTTGATCGACCTGCTGACCGCCGGTTGCGAGATGTTCAGGACCGACGCCGCCTCGTTGGTGGAGCCGGTCTGCATCACGGCGCGAAAGGCATCGAGCTGCTTCAGATTGATCTGCATGGTCGGTCCTCCTGACGCTCCTCCTGACGGCCCCCATGGCGGAGTCCGGGGCGGGGAGCCTATAACAGGGGCGCATTTGATGATGACATAATTGTATTTGATCGTATAGGTGGGGCGTTCCAGTATCATTGCGTGTCCCGGCGTCAGGGAGGAGGCGGGGCACGATGACAGGACCGCCATGGCGGGCCGATAGCCTTACTCCCTCCCGAACAAATGCAGCACCGGGCCATGGCGTCCGGGCGCGGCGAAGTCGGCCATGGCGGCTGCGGGATCAACCTGCATCGCCCGATTTCGCGGATCCAAGTGGAGGTTCCAATGAAACGTACTTTTCTGGCGCTGGCCGGCACGGCCCTGCTGGGCCTGTCTGCCGCAAACGTGGCCCTGGCCGCGGATTACCCGTCCCGGACGATCGAGATGATCGTGCCCTTCGGCCCAGGCGGCAGCACCGATACCTCGGCCCGGCTGTTTGCCTCGGTCCTTGGGAACTACCTGCCCAATTCGCCCGACGTGGTGGTGGTGAACAAGCCCGGCGGCGCGACGACCATCGGTATGTCGGCGGTCCAGAACGCGGACCCGGACGGATATACCATCGGCCTGACATCGAACAGCCCGGTGACCATCC
The DNA here is from genome assembly GCF_010614805.1 of Pseudooceanicola aestuarii. Classification (NCBI taxonomy): domain Bacteria; kingdom Pseudomonadati; phylum Pseudomonadota; class Alphaproteobacteria; order Rhodobacterales; family Paracoccaceae; genus Pseudooceanicola; species Pseudooceanicola aestuarii. The sequence continues at coordinate 149,606 of NZ_JAAFZC010000004.1, read as the reverse complement.
AGCCGCATTTTCCCACGGCCGATTACAGCTACGACAGCTTCGAGCCGGTGATCAAGCTGGTGAACATTCCCCAAGTCCTGCTGGTGCGCAAGGATGCGCAATGGGAGGATTTCGACCAATGGCTGGCCTGGGTGAAGGACAATCCGAACGAATTCGTCTATTCCACGCCGGGCAATGGCTCCATCTCCGATCTGTCGATGGCGGTGCTGAACGAAAGCGCCGGTGTCCAGACCCGTGCCATTCCGTATGAAAGCGGCGGCAAGGCGATGGCGGCGATGCTGGGTGGCAACGTCAACGCCGTGGCGACGTTTCAGGGCAACGCGGACGAAAGCCAGACCAAGGTTCTGGTGAATTTCTCCAGCGAACGCAGCCAGAAACATCCCGACGTGCCGACCCTGCGCGACGCCGGTGTCGATGCCCACAAGAACGCCTATATCGGCATCGTCGCCCCCAAGGGCACGGATGCGGCCATCGTGCAGACGCTGCATGACGCGTTCCGGAAGGCCCTTGAAGATCCCAAGGTGGTGGAAGCCCTGGGCAAGCAGGCATTCGACATTTCCTACGGAAGTAGCGAAGATTACGCCCGGACGATCAAGGACGATTTCGACCAGAACGGCGAGTTGCTGCGCCGCGCCGGCCTGATCGAGTGATCTGAAACCGCGCGTCCGGGGCAGGGAGGCCCCGCGGCGCGCGGTTTTCCCGGAGGCCTGCGGGCACTCCGGCTGCGAGAGGAGGCGCAGGACCAAGATGAGCTACAGGACGTCAACCTATGTCACCCTGGCCCTGCTGCTGATACTGGCCGTGGCCTATGGCTGGCAGGCCCTGTCCTTCCAGGACATGCGCAACCGCAACGCCGTCGGGCCGGGCTATTTCCCGATCATCCTGTCCGTCGCCTTGGCCGTTCTGTGCGTGATCGCCGCCGTTCAGGCCCGTGCCCGCGCCGACAGGCGGATCGACATTCCCAATCGCGGGCTGATCCTGGCCACGCTGGGGGCCTCCGGGGCCTTTCTGCTGGCCTGGGCGAAACTGGGCGGGTTCTATGCCGCCACCTTCGTTTTCGCGCTGGCGCTTTTTGGGCTGTACACGCCGGATCGCAGGGCGCGCACGCTGCTGTCGCGGGTTGCGCTGGCAGGGGTGGTGACGCTGTTCGTCTATCTGCTGTTCGGGCTGCTTATTCAGGTCCGGTTCTAGGAAACGTCCCAGATGTCCATTCTTGATTTCGATTTCGCCGCGCTGTTCCAGCTGTCCAACCTCACCGGCATCCTGATCGGCACCTTTGTCGGTTTGCTGATCGGTGCCCTGCCGGGGTTGGGCGCCACGGTGGCCATCGTGATGCTGTTGCCCTTCACCTACGGGATGGAGCCGCTGGCCTCCATCCTGATGCTGGTCGCGGCCTATCAGGCGGCGGAATACGGCGGCTCCATTTCCTCTATCGTGCTGGGAATTCCGGGCACGCCGGCGGCGGCGGCGACGCTGCTGGATGGCAATGCGATGGCCAAGGCGTCCTCTCCGGGCAAGGCGCTGTCCTATTCGCTGGCCGCCTCCACCATCGGGGGGCTGTTCGGCGCGCTGCTTCTGCTGCTGCTGTCGGTCCCGCTGTCGGTGCTGGCGCTGAAGATGTCGGACCCGGAATATTTCCTGATCGGGGTGCTGGGGCTGCTGGCCGTGGCGGGCCTCAGCTCCGACGACCTGGTCAAAAGCCTGATTTCCGTGGTGCTGGGTCTGATGGCGGGCACCGTGGGGATCGACGTGATTTCCAGCGTGCAGCGCTACACCCTGGGCACGCCCGAACTGCTGGACGGGTTGAACATGGTGGCGATCCTGGTGGGGATCTTCGCGATTTCCGAGGTGCTGAAGATGGTCAGCGAGGATCTGCGCAAGGTCTATGTCACCGATACCGGCGGGCTGAGCACACGGATCACCCTGCGCGAATTGCGCAAGGTCGTCCGCGCGATGAGCATCGGTTCCGTGCTGGGCGCGATCATCGGTGTGTTTCCGGGGATGGGCGCGGGCACGTCTGCCTGGTTTTCCTACAGCCTGGCGAAACGAAGCTCCCCCCGGCCGGAAAGCTTCGGCACCGGCAACCCCGAAGGCATCGCCGCCCCCGAGGCGGCCAACAATGCCACCGTGGGAGGGGCGCTGCTGCCGCTGATCACGCTGGGCATTCCCGGTTCGGCCTCTACGGCGATCATCCTTGGCGCCTTCATCATCCACGGAATTCAGCCGGGGCCGTCGATCTTCACCAACGAGCCGCAGCTGACCTTTGGTATCTTCTACGGGCTGCTGCTGGCGACCATCGCCATGTTCATCGCCGGCAAAGTGCTGACGCCCGCCTTTGCCCGTGTGCTGACCACGCCGAATGCCATTCTGGTGCCGATCATTCTGATCCTCGCGTTGATCGGGGTCTATACGTCGCATGCGCTGATGTTCGACCTGTGGATCGCGTTGGGCTTTGGCGTGATCTTCTTCATCCTGCGGAAGCTCGACTTCTCCGCCCCGGCCTTCATCCTGGCCTTCGTCCTGTCCCCGATCATCGAGGAAAGCCTGCGCCGTGCGCTGCTGATCTCCAACGGTAGCTACACGATGTTTGTCACCCGGGGCTATTCACTGGGGCTGCTTCTGATCATCGCGGCGCTGGTGGCCTATAGCCTATACGCGATGCTGCGCCGTCGTCCCAAGGGATAGGCGCACAGACATATGGCAGGCAAATGCGGCGGCCTCTGTCCGAGGTGATGCGGGAGGCCGAGAGGTCGGGCTTATCGGTCAAATGGTGGGACTGGTCGTGCGGATGCCCGAAGATCGTTCTGACATGCGACAGCAGCCAGGACCCGACCGGGCACTTCCGAATGGCAGTGCCTCGGGGCAGGGGAGGCCCCGCCCCGAACCACTTACAGCATCTGTTGCAACGGGCGGCCCTTCCACATCACGTCGCGCACATACCGCGTGTGGATACGCGCGGCGCCAAAGACGGGGTCATCCATAAGTTCGAGCAGAAAGGGGATCGTGGTGGGCACGCCCTCGATCTCATAGGCGGCCAGCGCCTGCTTCATCGCCTCGATCGCCGCCGTGCGGGTCGGGGCTATGACGATGACCTTGGCCAGCATGGAATCGTATTGCGCGGGCAGGGTGTGCCCTTGTTCCAGATGGCTGTCGATCCGCAGGCCCGGTGCCGTGGGCGCGGCATAGCTGGTGATCGTGCCGGGGCGCGGCATGAAGCCCTTGGCCGGGTCTTCGGCGTTCACGCGGCATTCGATGGCATGGCCGGTGATGGTGATGTCTTCCTGCCGCCAGGACAGGGGCTGCCCCTCCGCCACGGCGATCTGTTCGGCGACCAGATCCAGGCCGGTCACGGCCTCCGTTACCGGGTGTTCGACCTGGATGCGGGTGTTCATCTCGATGAAGTAGAAATCCCCGGTGGTCATGTCGACGACGAATTCCACCGTGCCCGCGTTGCGATAGCCCACGGCGCGGGCCAGCCCCAAGGCGGCCTCCCGGATCTCTGCCACGAGGTCGGCGGCCAGCCCGGCGGCGGGGGCTTCCTCTACCAGTTTCTGGTGCCGCCGCTGGGTCGAGCAATCGCGCTCCCCCAGATGAACGAACCGGGTGCCGTCGCCGAAAATCTGCACCTCGATATGGCGGACCTTTTCCAGATAGCGTTCCAGATACATCGCACCGCTGCCAAAGGCGGCTTCCGCCTCGCGCGCCGCCCCTTCGTACGCGCGGGCAAAGCTGCCGGCATCGGGAACGATCCGCATGCCACGCCCACCGCCCCCGGCTGCGGCCTTGATCAGCAGCGGAAAGCCGATGCGATCCGCCAGCGCGGCGCCGTCCTCGGCGCTGACCGGACCTTCGGATCCGGGGATGACCGGCACGCCCGCCCCCTGCGCGATGCGCCGGGCGGTGGCCTTGTCGCCCATGCGGCGGATGATGTCCGCCTGCGGGCCGATGAAGGTGATGCCGGCCGCTTCGCAATCCGCTGCGAAATCGGCATTCTCCGACAGGAAGCCGTAACCGGGGTGGATCGCATCGCACCCGGCCTCCTGCGCGGCGGCGATGACCCGTGCGGCATTGCCGTAGCTGTAGGCAACCGCAGCGGCCCCCAGGAGGATGGTGTGGTCCGAAGACCGCACGGGCAGGCTGTCGGCATCGGCCTCCGAATAGGCCTGAACCCATGCCAGATTGCGGGCGCGGCAGGCGGCCTGGATGCGCAGGGCGATTTCACCCCGGTTGGCAATCAGGATACGGCGAAAACTCATTCTCTTCTCTCCCTTCAGGCAGGCACGACGCCACCGGCACACCGCATCCCGAAGAACGCGGCGCGACGATGGCGCGGGGGGTGGTTCGGATCAGGCGGTCAGGATGACGGCGACGTCGCCTTCGTTCAGGATGTCGCCTTCCTTGACCTTGATCTGCTTGATCACGCCGTCATCCGAGGACATCAGCGGGATCTCCATTTTCATGGATTCCAGGATCAGCAGCGTGTCGCCTTCGGCCACGTTGTCCCCTTCCTTTGCCACGATTTTCCAGACATTTCCGGTCAGTTCGGATTCGATGTTGATATCGGCCATGGGGCTGTGCCCTCCTTCGGTTTATCGCATGGTGCGGCGTTTCGGCCCCGTCTGCCGGGTGGTCAGGGCATGGGCATCGGCCACCCAGTCGCACAGCAGGCTGCGCGTCTCCCGCGGGGCGATGATGTCCACGATCCCGAACTTCTCGGCCGTGCGGAACGGCGAGGCGAGGCGGTGGTAATAGGCCTCCAGCTCCTCGCGGAAGGCATCGGGATCCTCGGCGGCGGTGATGTCCTTCTTGTAGGCGGCGGCAACGCCGCCCTCGATCGGGATGGAGCCCCAGCGGGCCGAGGGCCAGGCGAACCGGTAGTTCAGCGACCGGCCTTCGGGTCCATGCTTGGGACCATGCGCCCCGCCGCCCACGCCAAAAGCGCGGCGGATGATGATCGAACACCAGGGCACGCTGACCTGCTCCAGTGCGCCCAGAAGGCCGATGGCGGCGGACATGGTGCCGGCGGTCTCGGCCTCCAGCCCGGTCATCACGCCGGGCTGATCGACGAAATTGACCACCGGCAGATGAAAGCTGTCGCAGATATCTACGAAGCGGGCCATTTTCTGCGCCGCCTGAAGGGTCAGCGCCCCGCCCTTGACCACCGGATCATTGGCGATGATGCCGACCGCATGGCCGTTCAGACGGGCATAGCCGGTGATGACCGATCCGCCGAACCGCCGTGACACTTCGAAGAAGCTGCCCTGATCGACGATCCGGTTCAGGATCGCGCGGGGATCGTAGACCTTGCGCCGGTCGCGGGGAATGGCGTCGTCCAGCTCCGGATCCGCGCGTTCGGGATCGTCGTCACTCGCAATGCGGTCCGGCGTCTCCCAGATATTGGGCGGCATGAAGGACAGGAACCGTTTCACCTGCTCAAACGCGTCCTGTTCGTCGCGCGCCTCGTTCATCACGACGCCGGATCGCGTGTGGACGCGGGACCCGCCGAGCGCCTCCTTGGTGACGTCCTGACCCAGCCCCTGTTTGACCACCGGGGGACCGCCGGCAAAGACGAAGCCCTGGTCTTTTACCATGACCGAGAAATGGGAGATCCCGACCTTGATCGCGCCCAACCCGGCGCAGGCACCGAGCGCCATGCCGACCACCGGCACCTTCCCCAGCAGGGAAATGGAGGGCCAGCGGGCATAGCCGGGGAGCTTCGTCGCCTGCTGCTGTTCCAGCAGCTTGACCGACCCGCCGGCAGTATCCACCAACCGCACCAGCGGCATTTCGTATTCATGGGCGATCCGTTCCGCATAGACCCATTTATCCGACACGGTGGATTCCGACGACCCGGCGCGGATGGTAAAATCATCGCCGGAGATCACGACCTTGCGCCCGTTCACCCGGCCATAGCCGACCACGGAATTGGAGGGGGTGAAATCCTCCATCCGCCCGTGTTCGTCATAGCGGCCCTTGCCGGTCAGCTTTCCCAGTTCGCGAAAGCTGCCCGCGTCGGACAGGACGTCGATCCGTTCGCGCACTGTCAGCTTGTCCCGGCCATGCTGGAAGGCCACCGCTTCGGCGCCGCCCAGCTCCTCCGCGCGGGCGCGGCGGAATTGCAGTTCTTCCATCTCGGGCGCCCAGCCGGTTTCGGGGGAATCTGCCGTCTTCGGGCTCTGCCGGGGTGTCTTGGTCGTCATGTTCGGTCCTTCCTGCGGCGGGGTTCGGCCCCGCGGCTGTCCGTGCCGCGCGGCGGCGTCACAGGTCGTCGTTGTGCTGGCCCAGCAGCGGCGGCGGATTGGTCTTCCAGGTCCGGTAGGCAGAGAACCGAAACGGGTTGTTGATCGTGCGGATGGTGCCGGACTTTGGGTGCGTCAGCTGCAATTCCATCTCGCGGGCGCGGAAGTGATCATCGTCCAGAACATCGGCCAGCGTATTGATCGGGGCGGCAGGAACACCGATCCGGTTGAAGGCCTCCACCCAGTGGTCGGACGCCTGGCTGTCCAGCACCGGGGTCAGGATCTCGCGCAGCGCGATGCGGTTCTTGATCCGTGTCTCGTTGGAGACAAAGCGTGGATCTTCGGCCAACCCGTCGACGCCGATCACTTCGCAGAACCGGGGCCACAGCGTATCGCTGCCGCCCATGATCTGGATGTACTTGCCATCGGCGCAGACATAGCTGCCGGTCGGGCTGCGGCCCGGATTTTCCGATCCCGCACGGCCCGGAACGCGGCCAACGGCCATGTATTCGGCGGCATTGGTGGAATAGAGGCTCAGCAGCGCGTCGGACATCGACAGGTCGATGAAATTGCCCTTGCCGGTCTTTTCCCGCGCATAAAGCGACGTCAGGATCGACGAAAACGCATACATCGCCCCGGACAGATCCGCGAACATCAGGCCCGCGCGGGCAGGGGGGCCATCCGGCTCGCCGGTGATGGACATGACCCCCGCCACCGCCTGGATGATGGAATCGTAGGCCCGCCGATCGCGATAGGGGCCGGTCTGGCCGTAGCCGGAGATGGAGCAGTAGATCAGCCCCGGATTGATCTTGCGCAGGCTGTCGTAATCCAGCCCCAGCTTCTTCATCGTGCCGGGGGTGAAGTTCTCGACCACCACGTCGGCCTCCCGGATCAGCGCCTCCAGCCGGGGCCGCTGGTCGGGGTCTTTCAGGTTTACCTCGATGCTCCGCTTGTTGCGGTTCATCGGATAGAAATAATCCTCGTCCTCCGGGGTGCGGCCGGGATAGCTGCGCATCCGCCGATTTTCGTCACCACGATCCGGGCGCTCGATCTTGACCACGTCTGCGCCCAGATCGGCGAGCAACATGGTGCAATAGGGGCCGGACAGGACATGGGTGAAATCCACCACCCTGATGCCGTCCAGCGGATAATCCTGCGGCGCGGTGCCGTCGTTCTGGTTCTGTTGCATGATACTTCCTCGCGGCCCGATCAGAAGGCAGTCGGCCAGTTGCGCAGGTGGTGCTGGCCGATACCGCCCCGCAGCCCGTCGTTGTAGATGTCCAGCATTTCGGCCAGGTGCGCCCGCGTGCCGCGCGGGTCGATCACCGCCCGCGCGCCGTTCACCGCCCCCAGATCATAGGCGGAGGTGTCGCGGCTCATCTCGGCCAGCTTGTCGGAATAGCCGTCGTCCCCCGGGGCCAGCCCGTGCACCACAGACACGCCGGAGCGCGGATCCATGAAGCTGACTTCGGCGGTCCACCAGGCGGCGACCTCGTCGGCATTGTTGCTGCCGCCCATGTTGCGCACGGCAAGACCATAGCTCTTGCGCATGATGACCGAGAACTTGGGCACCGTGACCAGCGCCAGCGCGTTCAGCCAGTTCATCACCTTGCCCGGCATCTTCTTGCGCTCTGCCTCCACCCCGATGAGAAAGCCGGGCTGATCCACCAGGAACACCAGCGGGATGTTGTAGCTGTCGCAATGCACGAGGAAGGAGATCGCCTTGTCGCAGGCTTCGGCATCGATGGCGCCGCCCTTGTGGATCGGGTTGTTGGCCATGATGCCAACGCTGCGCCCGTCGATCCGCGCCAATCCGGTGACCAGCGACTTTGCAAATCGGGCCTTCAGCTCGAACAGGCTGTCGCGATCGACGATGCGGCGGATCACCTGCTTGACGTCATAGACCTGGCCGGGCCCTTCGGGGATGACGTCCAGCAGATCATCGGCCTGCGTTTCTGATCCCTCCGGCACCGCGACCCTTGGCGGGGCCTCGTTCGCGTGGCTGGGCAGATAGGACAGGTAGCTGCGGATGGCGGTCAGGGCTTCGGCATCCGTGTCCACGGCCAGATCGGCCAGCCCGGTGACTTCGGTATGCAGGCGCCAGCCGCCGAGATCCTCGAATTCGACCTTCTGGCGCGTCGCCATCGAAATCAGCCGTGGGCTGGATACCGCCAGGCAGGCGCCCTTGCGCATCACCATGAAATCCGACATCGCCGAATACCAGGTGGCGGAACCAAAGCAATGGCCCAGTACAGCCGCCGCCCAGGGGTTGTCGCGCAGGCGCATGTACTGGGCGGGGTTGTTGTTCACGCCGATGATGTTCTTGGCGCCCATGATGTCGGGCATCCGTGCGCCGGTGGATTCCCCCAGGAACACGACCGGAAAGCCGTTGCGCCCGGCGACCTTCTTCACATGCTCCATCTTGTTGGTGTTGACCGGGCTGCTGGACGCGCCCTTGACGGTGAAATCGTTGGAGATCACGGCCACCCGGCGTGTGTCTATCCGGCCAAAACCCGCGACCTTGCCATCCGCTGGCGTACGGTCTGCGTCCTGCGGTTGCATGGAGGTGTTGAACAACCCGCTTTCCGTGAAGGTTCCGGTATCCAGCAGGGTGTCGATCCGCTCCCGCGCGTTCATGTGCCCTTCTGCGCGGCGCTTATCCAGCTTGGCGGGTCCGCCCATTGACAGGGCCTGTTCGGTGCGGCGGGTGTGGTCCGCGATGTGGTCGCGGAATTTCCCGGCCTTGCCCGGTTGCGGATCGGCTGTATCGGTCACGATGTCTCCTCCCTGGAAACCGACGGCGCGGGCCGGAATGTCCCGACGATGGCGTGGCGTCGGCAGGGCCCGGCGGCACTGCGCCAATGGCCCGTCTTTCCCTAGGGATAGGAACGGAGAGGCTATGCGGTCAAATAAAATGAAATGATCAAGCTATGCGCAAAGCGTATAGGAAGCCCAGTCAGATCCCCTCCGACCGACGCGCAATTCGCGGGGTGTTTTCCTTGAACACCATTTGCAGGCGGTGCAGGTTTTTCGGCGCGCGCGCCTTTCATGGCAGAGGCGAGCGTTCCCGAGCGGGCTCGACCGTTGCCGCGTATCGCGGGGCACAGGACCGGGCGGCTGCTGGTCAACCTCGTTCCGACCGGGGTGAAGGTGGCGGACAGCTCGGCTCACGGCGGCGCTGTCCCGCCTTCGGCAATGCCGGCGGAACCTGCGTTGGAACCCTGTCGATCCGCCGGTTCCCGCGCCCGGTCTGCCACCTGGATGTGCCGGAGGATCTGGTGCCTCCAGATCTGCGGTGATCAAGGGCGGATAGCCACCCCGCCGCCCCCGTGGCCGCCATCGGCTGCGGACGCCTTGGCCCGGTTGCGGTGGCGGTCACGGGGCGTTCAGCATTGCGCGCCGAAGAACGCCGTGATTTCGCGGGCAAAGATTTCCGGCTGTTCGAAGGCAGCGAAATGGCCGCCGCGTTCGCAATTGTTCCAATAGGTGATGTTGGAGAATGACTTGTCCGCCCAGTGGCGCGGGGATTGGATGATCTCCGCCGGGAACACCGACACCCCCGCCGGCAGCGTGACGGGGCCGGTGTCGTCCAGGATCGGCTTGCCGAAGCTTTCCCAATACAGCCGGGCGGAGGAGGTTGCCGAGTTGGACAGCCAGTAGATCATGATGTTGTCCAACAGCTCATCCCGCGCGATCGCATTTTCGGGCAGGCCGTCGCAATCGGACCAGCGCCAGAATTTTTCCAGGATCCAGGCCGCCTGACCGACGGGCGAATCCGCCAGCGCATAGCCCAGGGTTTGCGGCCGGGTCGCCTGTTGTTTGGCATAGCCGGAATCCCAGTCCTGATAGGCTTGCGCCTGTTGCAATGCGCGCCGGGTCGCCGGGTCGGTGGACTGGCTGTCCTCGGGGCCGGGCATCGCGCGGACCATGTTCACATGCACCGCCGTGCAGGCGCCCAGGTTCTGCGCGGCGATGCAGGTGGCGATCACCGATCCCCAATCGCCGCCCTGCACACCGTAGTGTCCGTAGCCCAGCCCGCGCATCAGCGCATCCATCTGCGCCGCGATCCGATGCGCGCCGAACCCGGGGCTGCGCGGTTTGTCGGAAAATCCGAAGCCTGGCAGCGAGGGTACGACGACGTGAAACGCATCCTCCGCCCGGCCGCCATGGGCCACGGGGTCGACCAGACGAGGGATCACGCGACGGAATTCCACGAAGGATCCGGGCCAACCATGCAGCAGCAGCAGCGGTCGCGCCTCGGGATGGGCAGAGCGCGCATGCACGAAATGCAGGCCCAGGCCCTCGACCTCCGCCCGCCAGTGCGGCAGCGCGTTCAGCGCCCTTTCGCGCGCGCGCCAGTCGTAATTCCGCGCCCAATGGGCCGTGAACTCTTGCAGGTAGGCCAGCGGCGTGCCCTGCGACCAATCCGTGACAACCTGCGGGTCGGGCCATCTGGTCCGGGTCAGCCGGTCGCGCAGATCGGCAAGGTCGGCATCGGTGGCGTGGATCTGGAAGGGCGTCGGCTGAAGCATCTGGCATCTCGAATTCAAAGGCAGCGGGATGGGCCGGCGCGGGTGAACGCGCCGGCCCGAAGGATGGCGGGGCCGGCGGATCAGTTCTGCGCCAGGCCGTATGACGCCGGGTCCATCCTGGAGAAAAGCTCCTCCCAATAGACCTGCGTCAGGGCGTCCTGATCATCGGCGATATCGGCGGTCAGGTCTTTCCATTTCTCCACCAGGGCGCTGACTTCCGCGATCTTGGCGGTGGCATTCTCGACGCCGTAGAACTCGGTGAACTGCTGTTCGATCACCGCGCGATCCGCCTGCACAAAGGCATCCGTCGCAGCCAACAGATCTTCTGTCGGCTCCACCAGCGTGACGCCGATATCGTCCGCGCCAGTGACATTGACCGCCGAGACCCGATGCAGTCCGAGGGTCATTTCCGCCTGCATCCGCGCCGCGCCGCGCAGCATGACGGCGCGCTGTTCGGTGGTCAGGCCCTGCCAGACGCCGGTGTTGAAATTGCTGGTGCCGGTGCCGGAAAAGACCCCGCCCGGCACGTTCAGGGTGGTGTATTCCGCAACTTCCGCCAGGGCCTGGTTGGTCAGGTCGCTGGCCGGTGCCATGGTGCAGTCGATGACGCCCTGGCTCAGCCCTTCGTACTGATCCTGTGCGGGAAGGGTCACGGAGATCGCGCCGAAATGTTCCGCCCAGCGGGTGTAGTTTCCACCCGAGGACCGCACCTTGGCGCCCTTGAGGTCCGCGACATCTGCGATGGGCCGGGTGCACAGCAAGTTGTAGGGCGCGCTGGAAACGCTGCCCAGATAGACCTGCCCCTGGTCCTGGAACTCGGCCAGGCAGTCGGGGCAGCCCAGCACGTATTCCGTCATCGCGCCGGCCATGGCGGCGCCGGGAACGTCCACGCGCCGCCCGGTGGTGGAGAACATCGACAGGTTGGCGGCCAGGTTCGTCTCGGAATATTCCGCCGGGAAATAGCCGGTGGTGACAAAGCCCAGATCGGCGAGCCCGTCACGGATGCCGGCCGGCGTTTCCTTGAGGCTCAGCAGTGACATGGAGTAGACCTTGACCTTCAGGTCGCTGTTTTCGGCGATGAAGTCCGCAAAGGATTGGTAGGCGAGGTAGGTCGAATGCTTGGTCCCCACCCCAAGCGAGGCCTTGAGCGTTTCAGCCTGTGCGGTCTGCCCGACGAAGGCCAGTTGCAGCGCGCAAAGCGTCAGCGCGGTCTTTCCGAATGTGAGTTTCATGCAAATCTCTTCCCGTGTTGAATGATCCGGGGTGCGGCGTGGCATGGGCGCATCCCCTTGCGGCCTGCCGCCGCGCCTCCTCCGGGCGGCGACAGGCCGGGTTGTCTGCCGAGGGCGGTCGGGCCGCTCAGTCCAGCCCGTAGGCTTCCGGGTCGATCTTTGCGAAGATCTCGTCCCAGTAGACCTGTTCCAGTGCCGCGGGATCCATGGCGTGATCGGCGGTCAGGCCCTTCCATTTTTCCACCAGCGCGCTGAGCGTGGCGATCTTCGTCTCCACCTCGGCGACCCCGTAATCGCGGCTGAACTGGGCGCCGATCACGGCCAGGTCGTCTGCCACGAACGCATCGGTAGAGGCGACCAGCGCCGCGTCCGGGGACAGGATCTCGACTTCGGCAGCCGGGGCGGCTGCGAGGTCTTTCTGCGCCAGGTTGAAATAGCCAAGCGTCATTTCCGCCTGCATCCGCGCCGCGCCGCGCAGGACCACGCGACGTTGCTCGGCGGTGAGATCGCGCCAGACATCGGTGTTGAAATTGCTGGTCGCCACCCCGGCAAAGGCCCCACCGGGAACGCCCGGCGTGACATGGGTGACGACATCGAACAGCGAATGGTCGGACAGGTCGCTGACCGAGGCCATGTGACAATCGATGACCCCCTGGCTGAGCGCCTCGTAAGTGTCGCTGGCAGGCATGGAGACGGCGATCGCGCCGTGATGTTCTGCCCAGCGGGAGTAGTTTCCGCCGGGGGACCGCAGCTTCAGCCCCTTCAGATCGTCAAGGGTGGTGACGGGCTGCGTGCACAGCAGGTCGTAGCCATGGCTGGACACGCTGCCCAGGTAAACCTGGTTTTGGGTCTTGTACTCGGCCAGGCAATCGGGACAGTTGAAAATGAACTCCGTCATTGCGCCGGCCATGGCCGCTCCCGGGCTTTGTACCTTGGTGCCGGAGGTCGACAGCATCGACAGGTTCGCCGCCAGGACCGTTTCGGCATATTCGGCCGGGTAGTAGACCGGCACGACAAAACCCAGATCGGCCAGCCCGTCGCGGATGCCCGGCGCGGTTTCCTTCATGCTGAGAAGCGACATCGAGAAGACCTTGATCTTCAGGTCGGAATTCTGTGCGATATAGTCGGCGAACCCCTCGTAGGCGATGTAGGAGGAGCTTTTCGGCCCCATGCCGACCGCCGCGTTCAGCGTCTGCGCCTGCACGGGGCCGGCGCCCGCCACGGGCAGCGACAGTGCCATCGTCGCAAGTAAAGAAGTCAGTTTCATACGATTCCTCCCAATCGAGTGTTCCAGCTGCGCGGGATGATCGACGGGATTAATTGTTATGCATAATGAAAATACGTGCCCGAATGCGTCCTGAAAGTTATATGACAGCTTCAGGCCAGGATGCGGCGCAATCCGGTCTGCACCCGGCGCAGCGCGGGCAGGCATATGTCGATCCGGGGCTGCGGATCCTGCCCGGTGGCGAGAAACCCGGTGTTGATCGCGGCAACGACGCGATCCTGCTTGTTCAGGACGGGCACCGACAATGACCAGAGACCGATCGCCGCCTCCTGGTTGACAAAGGCGTACCCGTCGCGCCGCACGGTGGCGATCCGGTCCAGGATCTCCTCCGGGTCCGTCAGGCTGTAGGTCGTCTGCGGCGACAGGTCGGCGGCGAGCACGGTGGCGCGGGCCTCCTCCTCCGGGAGGCCGGCCAGCAGGACGCGCCCCATCGCGGTACAATGCGCAGGCAGACGCGATCCGACCATCAGACCCGTGGACATGATCCGCTGTTGCGCCGCGCGGGCGACAAACACGATCTCGCCCTCGTCCAGGATGGCCGAGGAACAGGATTGTCCCAGCAGATCCGACATCTGGTCCAGCCAGGGCTGCACGATCCGGGGCAGGGGCAGGCTGGCCAGCGCCCCGCTGCCCAGCCGCAGCACCCGCGGCGTCAGGGTAAAGAACTTGCCGTCGAATTCGGCGTATCCCTGTTCGGTCAGCGTCAGCAGGCAGCGCCGCGCCGTGCTGCGATCCAGACCGGTGGCCAGGGCCACGTCCTTGATCGCCAGTCGCGGGGCATCGGCGGTGAAACATTCGAGAACGGCAAGCCCCTTGGCAAAGGAAGCGATGGTGTCGGTCTTGTTCAACATGCGGTTACGGTTATTCGGCATCCGAACAAATATCAATTGGCGAACGGAATTCCTTGCTTTCGCGGGGTCCGCGATCAATTCAGACAGGAATCCGGTTCTGAATGGGGGGAGATATGGACAAGACAATCGACGATATCCGCGACTGCGTTGCGCAGATCGGGGACGGGGCCACCGTGATGATCGGCGGTTTCGGCGGCGCCGGCTCGCCGGTGGAGCTGATCCACGCGCTGATCGACCACGGCCCACGCGGGTTGACCGTGATCAACAACAACGCCGGCACCGGGCGGGTCGGCATCGCGGCGCTGATCGCGGAGGGCATCGTGGACAAGATGATCTGCACCTTTCCCCGGTCCTCCGATCCCAAGGCGTTCACAGACCGGTACCTGGCCGGCAAGATCGAACTGGAACTGGTGCCGCAGGGCACCCTGGCCGAGCGGATCCGCGCCGGCGGGTCGGGCATCCCGGCCTTTTACACGCCCACCGCATTCGGGACCGAGTTGGCAGAGGGCAAACCCACCGCCGAATTCGAAGGCCGCACCTATGTGCAGGAACGCTGGCTGAAGGCCGATTTCGCCCTGATCAAGGCCGAGACCGCCGATACGATGGGCAACCTGACCTATCGCATGACCGCGCGCAACTTCGGCCCGCTGATGGCCATGGCCGCGACCCGCACCATCGCGCAGGTCCGGCAGATCGTCCCGGCCGGCGGGATCGACCCGGAACATGTCATCACGCCGGGCATCTTCGTGAACGAGATCGTCCAGGTGCCCGACCCCCAGCAGGAAGAAGACCTGATCCGTCAGGGCGCGATCTACCCGGAGGTATCCGCATGACCTTGCAACTGGACCGGATCAAGCTGACCAACGACCAGATCGCCTGGCGTGCCGCGCAGGACATCGCGGATGGCGCCTATGTCAATCTCGGGATCGGCTTCCCGGAGAAGATCGCCCGCTTTCAACCCGAAGGGCGGGACGTGATCTTTCACACCGAGAACGGGGTCACCGGTTTCGGTGCCGCCCCGGCGGAAGGGCAGGAAGACTGGGATCTGGTGAACGCCGGCAAGAAAGCCATCACCACCAAGCCCGGCGCCGCCTTCTTCCATCATGCCGACAGTTTCGCCATGGTGCGGGGCGGCCACCTGGACCTGGCGGTTCTGGGTGCGTTCCAGGTGGCCGAAAACGGCGACCTGGCGAATTGGTCCACAGGCAAGGGCGCCGTGCCCGCGGTGGGCGGGGCCATGGACCTGGTGCAAAGCGCCAAACGGGTGGCGGTGGTGACCGATCACGTGACCAAGACCGGCGCGCCGAAACTGGTGGATCGCTGCACCATGCCCCTGACCGGGGTGGGCTGCATCACGCGGGTCTATACCTCGCTGGCCGTGATCGATGTCGTGGATGGCCGGTTCGTGCTGCGCGAGAAGCTGCCAGCTTTGTCATTCGACGACCTTCAGTCTGTGACCGGGGCGACGCTGAACGTTACCGATCCGGTGGCGGATCTGGCGGTGCCCGCGCTGTAATCCCGAACGGCACGGACGAAAAAAGGCGGCGACCCCCATGGGCCGCCGCCTTTCGCCTTCCGGGGGGAGCGGCCCGCCTCAGCCGATTTCAGACCGGTGGGAGACATTCTTGACCACCGTGTAATGGCTCAGCCCCTCGGCGCCGCCCTCCCGGCCCAGCCCGCTGGATTTCACGCCGCCGAACGGGGTTTCGGGCAACGAGGTGTCGAAGGTGTTCAGCGACAATTGCCCGACCTCGATTCCGTCGACCATGCGGTCAAGATTGGTGGCCTTGTGGCTGAACCCATAGGCGGCCAGCCCGAAATCCACGCTGTTGGCCTTGGCGATGCCGTCGTCCAGGCTGGACATGGTGTTCAGGATCGCAATCGGACCAAAGGGTTCCTCCTGCATGATCCGGGCGGTGTCGGGGACGTTGGCCAGCACCGTGGGTTCGAAGAAATAGCCTTTGTTGCCATGGCGCTTGCCGCCCAGCTTCAGCTCCGCCCCCTGTTGCACGGCGTCCTCCACCAGGGCCGACATTGCCTCCAGCCGCCGGTCGTGGACCAAAGGCCCCATTTCCGTCGCCGCATCGAAGCCGCTGCCGACGCGGGTGGCGCGGGCGCGGTCCAGGAAACTGTCGCAGAACTGGTCATACAGCGGTTCGGCCACGTAGAACCGGGTCGGCGAGGTACAGACCTGCCCGGAATTGCGATACTTCCGCGCCGCGCCCATCTGGCCCATCTGTGCCGGGTCCACATCGTCGCAGACCAGAACCGGCGCATGTCCGCCCAGCTCCATGATCACCGGTGTCATGTGTTGCGCGGCCAATGTGCCCAAATGGCCGCCCACGGCGGTGGAGCCGGTAAAGGTGACCAGCCGGATCGCGGTCTGCGGGATAAGGTAGCCCGAGATTTCCGGCGCGTCGCCATAGAGCAGGGACAGCACCCCGTCCGGCAGGCCCGCGTCCTGGAACACGCGCGCGACGTGATAGGCGCCGGAGGGCGTGTCCTCTGGCGCCTTGAGAATGATCGAACATCCCGCCGCCAGCCCGGAAGCCACCTTGCGCACCGCGGTGCTGATCGGAAAATTCCAGGTGGAGAAGGCGGCGACCGGGCCGATGGGCTGGCGCAGGACGGTGTTGCGGTAGCCAGCCGTGCCCTCGATCACCCGGCCGTATTGGCGCAGGCTTTCGGCGGCGTCCCATTCCATGATCATGGCGCCGCGCAGCGCCTCCTGCTTGCTGGCTGCCAGCGGCTTGCCCATGTCCAGCGTGTTGGCATGGGCGATCTCGTCGGCCCGGTCGCGCATCAGCGCGGCGGCGCGCATCAGAACCGCCGCGCGCTCCTTGGCCGGGGTGCGGCTCCAGATCCTGAAGCCGGTCTCGGCGGCCTCCAGCGCGTCGTCCAGATCGGTGCGGCGGGCCATGGGCGTGGTGCCGATGACGGTTTCGTCTTCGGGGTTGAGCACGGGGATCGTGTCGGCGGTCTGGCGCCACTGTCCGTTGATGAATAGCGAAAGTTGCGGATAATCCGGCATGGGTCAACCTCTTGGAACGGGATGAATTTGCCCGGACTATCTAGGCGCGGCCCGTCGCCAGCAATTGATATGGTGTAGCGCGAAAATAACCCTGGGTTATGGAAGCCGGTGAAGGAGCCAGATTTCCCGTTCAAACAGTGGGGGTCGGTACAAGTGTTCCTTCGGTCTTGTCGGGGCGCTTGACAGGGCGGTGACGGGATGTCTTGTTATGCATGCTATCTGTTTTCATGATTTTCGGTCGGAAAAGTAATATATGGTCGCGCAACGCATAAAAATTCGTCACCTGCGCTGCTTCATGGCCGTGTTTCGGGCCGGCGGGATCGGGGCGGCGGCAGATGCGCTGGCGCTGAGCCAGCCCGCCGTCACCAAGACGGTGAAGGAGCTGGAAAGCATCATCGGTACCCGGCTGATCGAACGCGGGCGGGGCGGGGCCAAGTTGACCATCCAGGGGGAATTGTTCATGCCCCGCGCCGCCGCCTGCCTGCTGGAACTGGAACGCGCGGTGGAAAGTGTCACGGCGGCGCATTCGCGGATGGAATGGCATGTGCATGTCGGCTCCATGCCGTCCTGCGAGGCGGGGATGCTGCCCGCCGCCGTCCGCCATGTTCAGCGCGAAGTTCCGGCCGCCGTGGTCAAGATATCCACCGGGTCGGTGAAATACCTGATGCAGCAGCTTCTGGCGGATGAGGTCGATCTGGTGGTCGGTCACATGCCCGCGTTGGAAGAGATGTTCGGGCTGACCTTCGAACATCTCTACGTGGAACCGTTCATCTTCGTCGTCCGCTCGGGCCATCCTTTGGCGCGGGCGCGGCCTTGCGACGTGTCGCTGATCAGCAAGTTCGAGATGATCCTTCCCGAGAACAGCCCCAGCGACAATGCCCATGTTGCCCGGCTGATCGCGTCGATCGGGATGGATGACAACATCACCGACCGGATTGTCGCGCTGGCGCCGACCTTCATCCGGTCCTTTCTTCTGGGGTCCAACGCGATATCCGTGGTCCCCGAAAGCGTCTTCGCCCGCGAGCTGGCGTCCGGAGAGCTGACGCAGCTGGCCATCGACACCTCCCACAGCGTCAGCCCGGTCGGCATCCTGCGCAAGGAAAACGCCGAGTACAAACCCGGAATCGAGGTGATGATCAGCGCCATCCAGACCGCCGCGCGTCACCGCCAGGACCCGGACCGTTGGGCCACGCCGGAGGAGCGGGGAGACTAGATGCGGCGGGGCGGTCAGACGCCGGTGCCGGCTGATCCGGTGTCTTCGTCAAAGGGAATGTCGCGGCCTTCTGGGACAGGCATGTCAAAGGCGTTCAGCGTCACCGCCACCAGCCCATAGTACCCGATCAACGCCACCAGATCGACAACCCCGTCCTGGCCCAGCAGCCGCACGGCGCGCGCATGCAGCGCATCGGTGATCCGGTTGGTGCGCAACAGTTGATCGGTGTAATCATGCACCAGCACGGCAGCCGGATCATCCAGTTGCGGATCCGCGCCGGCGCGGATTGCCCGGATCGCGTCGTCTGGCAGGCCGGCTCGGGCGGCGATGGGGGCGTGAATGGCCCATTCCGCCTGGGCCCGCCAATGCCGGGCGACCACCAGGATCGCCAGTTCCGACAACAGCTGCGACAGAGAGCTGTCATAGCGGCAATAGGCCCCCAGGGCCTGCGCCCGATGCGCCAGTTCGGGATTGCGCAGCCAGGCCGGGAATGGCCCGCCGGCCCCGCCCCGCCGGGCGACGATATCGGCGTGAATATCCCGTTGCCGGGGGGTGAACCCGGCAGGATCCAGGGGGGGCAGGCGGTCTGTCACGGGGATGGCCTTTCTTCGGGGCACGGGGTTAGACGGTGGGGACTTCGCCCAGGCCGCTGCGCGCGCCGGTCGCGTAGAGACCCCAGCGGTACACCACGACCAGCGTCATCAGTCCGCAGCCCACGGGCAGCAGGAAATAGGACGGCCATGTGATCACCTTGATCTGCTGTTCGACCATGAAGGTGCCCGCCGCGTAGGAGGTCATCGCCTCTTTGCCGGTCTGATAGGCCAGCAGCCCGAACACCACGGCGGAAAGAAGATAGGTCCAGGAATAAAGGTGCCTCTGGACATGCCGGGGCAGGAATTCGGTTACGACTTCCACGGTGATATGGCCATTGCGCGTCTCGACAAAGGCCAACGGGATGAAGGCCACGAAAACCATGTAATAGTTCGAAACCAACGCGATGGTGCCGGGCAGAGGCTGGTTGAACAGCAACTTGCCGGCGACATCGGCGGTGATCTGCGTCATCATCAGGATGATCGCGACCATGCCGGTCCAGGTGATGACCTTGACCACGACAGCCAGAATGCGACCGATTAGATACATAAGAGAGGTCTCCACCCCGTGAGGGCCGGTGCAGGGGGCGCCCCGCTGCCCGGCCTGTTTCGGTTCGGGCCGCAGTCCGCCCCGATATCGGAAGGGGCGGGCTGCGGCGGGCCATCCGGTCGGGATGGCGCTCAGTTCATGCCGAAGCTGGCTCTGTCCAGCTTGGAATATGTCTCGTCCCAATAGACCTGGGCCAGGGCATCGACATCGCCATCGGCAGCGTCGACCAGCCCTTTCCATTTCTCCACCAGTTCCGTGATCCGGGCGATTTTGGCACCCGTGTTCTGAACGCCGTAGTCATCGGTGAATTGCTGTTCGATGACCGCCATGTCGTCCTGGACAAAGGCGTTCGTCGCCGCGACAAGATCCTCGGACGGATCCAGAAGGGTCACGCCGCGTTCTGCGGCCGTACCCGCATCGGCGTCGGACAGATCCTGGTAGCCCAGCGTCATGTCGGCCTGCATCCGGGCCATCCCCTTGAGGATGACTTCGCGCTGTTCTGCTGTCAGTCCGCGCCAGACATCTGCGTTGAAATTGGCCGTCGCCGCACCGGAGAAGACCCCGCCGGGCACCTGGGTGGTGACGTATTTGGCGACATCGGCCAGCGAATTGTTGGTCAACTCGCTCATCGCGGCCATGGTGCAGTCGATCACCCCCTGGCTGAGCGCCTCGTATTGCTCGTTCCCGGACAGAGAAACGGAGATGGCGCCGAACCGCTCCGCCCAGCGGGAAAAGTTGGGAGAGCCGGAGCGGAGCTTCTTGCCTTTCAGGTCATCGACGGATTGCACCGGCGTGTTGCACAGCATGACGTAGGACGCACTGGCCATGCTGCCCAGGAAAACCTGCCCCTGCGCGGAATATTCCGCGATGCAGTCGGGGCATTCCAGGATGTATTCCGTCATCGCCCCGGTCATGACCGCGCCCGGCGCGCCGACCTGGCGTCCGGCGGTGGACAACATCGACAGATTGGCGACCAGGTTGCTTTCGGAAAATTCGGCCGGGTAGTAGACCGGCAGGACAAAGCCCAGATCGGCCATGCCGTCGCGCAGCCCGGGCGAAGTTTCCTTCATGCTCAGCAGTGACATCGAGAAGACCTTGATCTTCAGATCCGAATGTTCGGCGACGTAATCGGCAAAGCGTTCATAGCTGAGCACGGTGGAATTCTTCGGCGGCAGCCCGACGGCGGCGTTCAGGGTTTCGGCGGCCAGCCGGGGGGCATCAAACGTGGCCGTCAGGGCGACGGCGACCGCGGATGCGTGCAGCAGGGGGTGTAGTCTCATGCGATTCCTCCTCAATCGATGAACGACATTCCGGTGATGGTCTCTTGAATGTTTCGTTATGCATAATGAATACTCATCCAATTTTCATTACAAAAAGTGATGCAAGGCCAACTTCGCCCGCCTGACCCGGCCCCATCTGCGGTAGGCCAAGGAAAACGCGAAGCCCCAGGTGCCGTGCCCGCAGCATGCCACGCAGGGGGGTGGCGCCTTTGCTGCCCGGACATATTACTTATTGTGTATGAAAATTGGCATATTTTCATTATTCATTACAAAACATCTAGGTAATCTACACAGCAAGACCGCTGAACGCTCTGGGAGGAGTCAGGATGAAGACGCGCACATCGTCAATGGAAACAACACCTTGTTGGACAAGGTTGGCCCATGCCGCCCTGTGCCGGGCCGAACTGACGGCCCTTTCTCTTTGATCCCCTGGGCGGAGTAGCTTTGATGACGGATATCCAAATCGGCTTTGCCGGGATCGGCCTGCTGTTGACCCTCATCGCCATGCGCGTGCCGATCGGCGTTGCGTTGATCGGCGTGTCCTTCGGCGGGATCTGGATCCTGGTGGGAGAGCGCGCGGCGTTCGGTTCATTGGGGATCATCCCCTATTCGATGACCGCGACCTGGCAGCTGAGTTCTGTTCCGATGTTCCTGTTGATGGGGTTCTTCTGTTTCCACGCGGGACTGACAAAGGGATTGTTCGATGCGGCGCGGGTCTGGCTGTCGGCCTTGCCCGGCGGACTGGCCATCGCGTCGATCTTCGGCGCAGCGGGCTTTGCGGCGGTCACCGGATCCTCGGTCGCCTGTGCGGCGGCCATGGGGCGGATCGCGGTCCCGGAAATGCTGCGCCAGAAATATGACGTCAGCCTGGCCACGGGCACCGTGGCGGCGGCGGGCACCATCGGCGCGCTGATACCGCCCAGCATCCTGATGATCATGTACGGCATCATCGCCGAAGTCCCGATCAACCAGCTGTTCCTGGGCGGCATCGGCGCCGGGCTGCTGACAGCCTTTGGTTATGTCACGGTGGTGATGGTGCGCGCCACGCTGAACCCGGCGCTGGCCCCCCGACTGGAAGAACGGGCATCCATGGCGGACCGGCTGCGTGCGCTGCGCGAGATCTGGCCCGTGCTGCTGCTGGTGTTCGGCGTGTTTGGCGGTCTGTTCGGCGGCTTCTTCACCCCGACGGAAGCAGGCGCAGTGGGCGCGTTCATGTCGATGGCCATTGCCGCGCTGAAGCGGACGTTGACCCTGACCAATTTCCGCGCTGCCCTGATGGAGACGCTGCTGACCTCGGGCGCGCTGTTCATCATTGCCGTGGGCGCTAGCCTGCTGACCCGGTTCCTGGCGTTCAGCGGGGCGGGCGATTACCTTTCGGAATTCGTCGTGGCGATGGGCGCCAATGAAATCATCCTGCTGATCGGGATCTCGCTGATCTACCTGGTGCTGGGCATGTTCCTGGAACCGCTGGGCGCAATGCTGCTGACCCTGCCGATCCTGCTGCCGATCATCGAATCCACGGATTATTCCCTGGTCTGGTTCGGTGTCGTTCTGACCAAGTTTCTGGAAATCGGCATGATCACACCGCCGATCGGATTGAATGTCTTCGTGATCAAGGGCGTTGTGGGCGATGTCGCCTCTACCTCGACGATCTTTCGCGGAATCTTGTGGTTCCTGTTGGCGGATCTCGTCGTGGTCACGCTGTTGATCGTTTTCCCGGATATCGCGTTGTTCCTGCCCCGGGTGCTGGGCTGACCGCTGATTGTCGGGACTTGAAAAAGGCTTGGCGGTCATTGGATCGCAAGCTCGTAAAGAGGAGAATGTGCAATGAGCAAAAAAGATTTTGATGTCATTGTCGTGGGAGCAGGATTTGCGGGAATGTATACCCTGTATCGCCTGCGCAAGATGGGCCTGACGGCCAAGGCGTTCGAAACGGGCAGTGACGTTGGTGGAACCTGGTATTGGAACCGTTATCCCGGCGCGCGCGTCGATGTAGAAAGTATGCAATACTCCTATCAATTCGATAACGCGTTGCAACAGGAATGGGAATGGTCACAACGCTATTCGCCCCAGCCCGAAATCTTGCGCTATGCCCGCCATGTTGCCGAACGCTATGATCTGCGAAGGGATATTCAGTTCAACACCCGTGTGACCTCGGCCCATTTCGAAGATGCGGCAGGCATCTGGGCGGTGACCACAGATGATGGCAAGACGACGCGCGCGGATTTCTTTGTCACGGCAGTGGGCTGTTTGTCATCTTTCAACAAACCCGACATTCCAGGCCTGGACGATTTCAAGGGCAATACCTATTTTACCGGTTCCTGGCCGCATGAGCCGGTTGATTTCACGGGCCAGGAGGTCGCGGTTATCGGAACCGGATCCACTGCGATGCAATCCAGCCCGGAAATCGCGAAGCAGGCGAAGAACGTCACCCTGTTCCAGCGCACCCCAAACTATTCGATTCCTTCGCATAATGGCCCCCAGGATCCGGAGTATGTCGCCTATGTGAAGGCGAATTATCCGCGCCTGCGAGCCGAAGCGAAACAGGTTTACGGCGGCGTTCTGGACGACTTTGGGGAACGCGAAGGGAAATCCACTCCGCCAGAGGTGATGGAGAAGGAATTGCAGCGCCGGTGGGAACGCGGGGGACTGACTTTCCTGGGGGGCTACACAGATTCCATGTATGATAAGGCCACCAACGAATTCGCCGCCGAATTCGTTCGCAAGAAGATCCGATCCATCGTGAAGGATCCCGAAACCGCCGAGCTTCTGTGCCCGACGAACGAGATCGGGGTAAAACGTATCTGCGTGGACACTGGATATTTCCAGATCTTCAATCGCGACAATGTGCATCTGAAAGATATCCGTAACACCCCGATCGACAGGATCGTGCAAAATGGCATCCAGCGGGGCGGCGTGGTTCAGGAGTTCGACAGCATCGTCTATGCAACGGGTTTCGACGCCTTTACAGGTAGCTACTTGCGGATGGATATCCGTGGTCGCGACGGCGTGGCGTTGAAGGATCATTGGGAGGCCGGGCCGCGCAATTACATCGGAATGGCCATTACCGGGTTCCCGAACATGTTCACCGTGACGGGGCCGCTTAGCCCCAGCGTATTCACCAATATGCTGCCTTCGATCGAAATGTCGGTGGAATGGATCACCGACGCTATTGGCCATGTGCGGGATCGCGATTGCGAATTGATCGAGGCAACACCCGAGGCAGAAGACGAATGGGTCCGCCATTGCGACGAAGTTGCCCGGCCCAGCCTGCGCTATCACGCCGATTGCTGGTACCTGGGATCAAATATCCCCGGAAAACCGCGCGTGTTCATGCCCTATAACGCCGGGCTGCCCGCCTATGCCCGGAAATGTGATGAGGTCGTGGCGAACGATTACAAGGGTTTCGCCATGTCCTGACCGGACACCAATTCGAAGATTGCATTCAGTGCTGGCCGTTTGCGCCGCCAGCACAATGGCCGAACTCGGCCCCTGGAAATCCACCTCCGGCTATTTGGAGAGACAGAATGAACACTCAACAAGGGCCGCACGACAACGCCCCGGCCACCGAACCCAGACCTTATGACGCCATCATCATCGGCGCGGGGATGTCGGGAATGTACCAACTTCACCGCCTAAAGGAACTCGGCCTGAATGCGCTGGTGCTTGAAGCCGGGACCGGTGTCGGGGGAACCTGGTATTGGAACAAGTATCCAGGTGCCCGGTTCGATTCCGAAAGCTGGTCCTACGGCTATTCCTTTTCCGAAGAAGTATTGAAGGAATGGAGTTGGTCGGAAAATTTTGCCGGCCAACCGGAGATCGAACGCTATTGCAATTTTGTCGCCGACAAGATGGACCTGAAACCGCATATCCGGTTCAATTCGCGGGTGGCTGCATCACATTATCAGGACGTCGACAAAACTTGGCGCACGGAACTGACCGACGGCACTGTCTTCCACAGCCGGTACCTGATCACCGGGGTGGGGCTTCTCTCCGCGCCCACGATGCCGAAATTCGAAGGGGTCGATGATTTCGAGGGAACCTGGTGCCATACCGGATTGTGGCCGAAATCCGGGATTGATTTCGCCAACAAGCGCGTCGCCGTCATCGGTACCGGCGCCAGCGGTATTCAGGCTATTCAGGAAATCGCCAAATCCGCCAGCCAGCTGACCGTGTTTCAGCGTCGCCCCAACTGGTGCACTCCCTTGCACAATGCGCCCATCGACGCGGCGGAAATGGAGGACATTCGAAGCCGCTACCCCGAGATATTCGCCCATTGCAAGCGTACGGCGGCCTGTTTCATCCATACCCATGACCCGCGCAGTACCCTGGAAGTATCGGAAGAGGAGCGAAATGAATTTTGGGAATACCTCTACAATACTCCTGGTTTCGGTATTTGGCAGGGCAACTTTCACGACATCCACACCAATCGGGAGGCCAACAGCCTGATCTCCGATTTTATTGCCGACAAGATCCGCCAGCGCGTCGACGATCCAAAGGTTGCCGAAATGCTGATCCCCAAGGATCACGGCTTTGGCACCCGTCGCGTTCCGCAGGAGACCGGATATTTCGAATGTTTCAACCAGGCGAATGTGGAGCTGGTCGGCGTGCTGGACACGCCCATCGAACGGATCACGCCCAAAGGCATCCGCACAACCGAACGGGACTACGAATTCGACGTGATCATCTATGCGACCGGGTTCGACGCGATAACCGGCAGCTTTGACCGGATCGACATCCGGGGCAGCGGTGGCCGGACACTTCGCGAGGAATGGTCGTCGGGGCCGACGACCTTCATCGGCATGATGGTCAAGGATTTCCCCAACATGTTCATGGTGATGGGGCCGCACGGCGCGCTTGGCAACCAGCCCCGTTCGATCGAACACAATGTCGACTGGATCGCCCGGACCATCGGCACGATGGAGGATCGGGGCCTGGCCACCGTACGCCCCCGACCCGAGGCGGTTGCCGAATGGCACGCCTTTGTCGCGCAAAAGGCCATCGGGTTGCTGACCAACGAGGTCGATTCCTGGATGACCGGCGTCAATCTGAACGTGAAGGGCAAGGAAAAGCGCGGGCTGGTCCGCTACAGCGGCTCCGCACCGGATTATCGTGCGCGTTGCGAGGCGGTGATTACCGGGGGTTTCCGCGAACTGGCCTTCGACCCGCCGCTGGACGACGCGCGCGATGCCGCCGCGCAGGCCGCACAATGAGGGGGGCCGCACCCACAGGCCCCGCCCCTATTCCAACATCAGGAGCAATCGCATGAGGCTAGAGGACAAGACCGCCATCGTTATCGGGGCGGGCCAATCGCCCGGGGAAACCATCGGCAACGGCCGGGCCACCTGCCTGTTGTTCGGACGCGAAGGCGCCCGCGTCATGTGTGTGGACCGTGATCTGGCCAGCGCCGAGGAAACCGCAGAACAGGTGCGCGCCGAAGGCGGCACAGCCATCGCCTACCGGGCTGATGTGCTTGTGGAAGCACAGCTGGCCGACATGGCCGCCGCCTGCATGGCTGAATGGGGCCGGATCGACGTGCTGCATTACAATGTCGGCATCGGGACCGCTGGGGGCGATTCCGAATTGCCGGGCATTACCGAAGAAGGCTTCGACCGCGTGATGGCAGTGAACCTGCGCGGCAACATCATGGCCTGCAAGCATGTCGTGCCGATCATGCGGGCGCAGAAAAGTGGCTCGATCATCAATATCGCCTCGCTTGCCGCGATCGAAAAGAATCCGATGGTCACCTACAAGACCAGCAAGGCGGCAATGGTCGCCTTTACCGAACAGCTGGCGATCACCAATGCGGCCTATGGGGTGCGGGCGAATGCGGTCTTGCCAGGGCTGATGGACACGCCCATGGCCATCGACATGCGCGCGCCGCTGCTGGGCACCACCCGCGCGGAAATGGAAACGGCGCGCAACGCCCGTGTGCCGCTGCGCAACAAGATGGGGACCGCCTGGGATGTGGCACATGCGGCGGTGTATCTGGCGTCGGACGAATCCGGCTTTGTCACCGGGATTTCCTTGCGCGTCGATGGTGGGGCGGGCGTGAATGTTGGCTGACACGATGGCAAGGGGGAGACGGGCATGAACCTGGCGGACAAGGTCGTTCTGGTGACGGGGGGCGGACAGGGGATCGGCGCCGCAGTGGTGCGCCGTTTCGTGGCCGAAGGGGCCATCGTGGGCATCGGCGATGTCGACACCCCGGCGGCACAGGCCCTGGCGGCCGAGTTGTCCGCCACTGGCGGTCGGGCCGCGGCCCACGATCTGGACGTCACCCGGACCGGCGATTGGGACCGGGTGGTGCAGGCCATGACGCGCGCCCACGGCGGGGTCGACATACTGGTGAACAATGCCGGGATCCTTGACATGTCGCCGCTGGAGGAGCTCAGCGAAGCAGCCTGGGATCTGACCATGGCGATCAACGCCAAGGGCCCATTCCTGGGCACCCGCGCGGTCATGGCCAGCATGCGCGGCCGGGGTGGTGGCGCCATCGTCAACCTGTCCTCCATGGCGGGAATCAGTGGCGGGCGCTCGGCGCAATATGCGGCGTCCAAGGGGGCGGTACGGCTGATGACGAAATCGGTCGCCCTGATCGGTGCGCCGGACAACATCCGTTGCAATTCCGTCCATCCCGGCATGGTGGAGACGGCGATGGCGCAGGCCGCCGTGGCCCGCCCCGGATCGCGGGAGGATCGATTGGCGCGCTTGCCGCTGGGCCGGTTCGCCGACCCCTCCGAGATCGCGAATGTCGTCGTTTTCCTGGCCTCTGACCAGGCGTCGTTCATGACCGGGACCGAAGTGCATGTCGACGGCGGGGCGTTGATCGCCTGACCGTCCGTGTCCGGCAGGTGGTTGCCGGATCTGGCTTCATTCTTTTCAGGATATTCCGCTGATGCGTTACGATTACATTATTGCCGGTGCCGGCTCGGCCGGATGCGTCCTGGCCAACCGCCTGTCCGCCGATCCCGCGACGCGGGTGCTGCTGCTGGAGGCCGGCCCCGAGGACCGCAACATCTGGCTGAAGATCCCGCTGGGCTTCGGCAAGGTACTGACCAATCCCCGTCTCAACTGGTGTTTCGAAAGCGAGGCCGAGCCGCACGCCCATGACCGGCGCGAATTTCTGCCGCGGGGCAAGGTGCTGGGCGGGTCCAGCTCCATCAACGGGATGATCTACATGCGCGGCCAGCGCAGCGATTACGACATGTGGGCCCAGATGGGATGTTCCGGCTGGTCCTATGACGACGTGTTGCCCTATTTCCGCAAGTCCGAGGACAACACGCGCGGCAGCGATCCCTTTCACGGCACCGGCGGCCCGCTGACAGTGTCGGACCAGTCCGAGATCACGCCGATCAGCCGCGCCATGATCGCGGCGGGGCAGGACATGGGCCTGCCGTTCAATCGCGATTTCAACGGCGCCGCGCAGGACGGGATCGGCCTGGCGCAGGTGACCATGCGGCGTGGCCGGCGGGCCAGCACGGCGGAGGCGTTCCTGAAACCGGCGCGGTCGCGGCCCAATCTGGATGTGCAGACCCGCGCCCAGGTGGCACGGGTGATGTTCACCGGCAAACGCGCCAGCGGCATCCGCTATCTTCAGGGTGGCAGGACGGTGGAGGCCCAGGCCGGCGCCGCCGTCATCCTGTGCGGGGGGGTCTACGGTTCGCCGCAGATGCTGGAGCTGTCGGGCATCGGCGATGCCGACCGGCTGCGCGATCTGGGCGTTGCGGTGGTGCACCACCTGCCCGGCGTCGGCGAGGGATTGCAGGATCACCAGGTGTTCCGCCTGCGCTGGCGGTTGAAAGGCAGGCCCGGCACGTTCAACGAACGCACGCGCGGTCTGCGCGCGCTGGCCGAGGGGATGCGCTATGTCACCACCGGGCGCGGGGTGCTGGCCAGCCCGACCAATCCCGTCAACGCATTCTTCCGCACCCGCCCGGACCTGGCCACCCCGGATGCGCATTTGCAGGTGTTTCCGGGCACCTATGCCTCCATGCAGGACCGGCGGCTGGACGATCATCCGGGCATCACGCTGGGTCCGACGCTGCTGCGCCCCGAAAGTCGTGGCTCTGTCCATGCCCGCAGCGCGGATCCACGCGATGCGCCGGCGATTCGCACCAATATCCTGGGCACCACCGCCGATTGCCACGCTGCGGTGCGCGCGATGAAATTCGCCCGCGCGCTGATGCAGACCGCGCCGATTCAGCCGTTCTTTCATTCGGAGATGCTGCCCGGTGCCGAAGTGCGAACCGACGCGGAATTCGAAGCCTTCGCCCGCGAGACGGGGGGCAGCAATTTCCACGCCGGCGGCTCCTGCCGGATGGGGCCGGCCGGAGACGCCATGGCTGTCGTCGATCCGCGCCTGCGGGTGCGCGGGGTGGAAGGGCTGCTGGTGGTCGATGCCTCCGTGATGCCGCAGCTGGTCAGCGGCAACACCAACGCCCCCACCATCATGATCGCCGAAAAGGCCGCCGACATGTTGTTGCAGAACGCAAGGGACAGCAGCAACGCCGCCTGAGTCGTGGCCGAAGGCACCCCTTGATCCGTGGCGCCGAACCGGCGATCCCGGTGCCACAGCCCCGATCCGAAAAGGACAGAGACCATGCCCGATGATCTTCACCCCCAGGTTCGTGCCCTGCTGGACGGCCTTGCCGCCCTGAACTTGCAAAAGGTCCAGGACATGGAAGTCGCCGCCGCCCGCGCCCAGGCGGAGGCCCAGGCCGCCGCCCGGCGGCAGGTCTACTCGGCGCCGGAGATGGCCGAGGTACAGGAGACCTCCACCGGGCCGGGGTTCGGCCATGTACCGGTGCGGATCTACCGTCCCACGCAGGCCGAGGCCGCGCCGGTGATCGTCTATTACCACGGCGGCGGTCACGTCATTTGCAGCCTCGACACCCATGACCTGCTGGCGCGCCACCTGGCGCAGGCAACCGGCTGCACGCTGGTTTCCGTCGATTACCGGATGGGGCCGGAGCATCCGTTCCCCGCCGCCGTACACGACAGTTTCGATGCTGCCCGCTGGGTGGCCGCGCAGGCGCGGGCGCTGCGGGTCGATGCCGATCGGCTGGTGGTCTGCGGCGACAGCGCGGGCGGGAACCTGGCAGCGGTGGTCGCCCTGATGGCGCAGGACGCGTCAGATTTCGCGGTGGCGGCGCAGGTTCTGATCTACCCGGTGACGGATTATCGTGGCGGCACCGCGTCGTCGCGCACCTATGCCAAGGGTTATGGCGCGCTGGAAGACGATACCATGACCTGGTTCATGGAGCGCTACCTGCCCGATCCGGCGCGCCGCGACGACTGGCGCGCTTGTCCCCGCAACGCGGTGCTGACGTCGGATCTGCCCCCCGCGCTGATCGTCACTGCCGAATGCGACGTGCTGCGCGACGACGGCTTTGACTACGCCAACCAGCTGCGCACAGCCGGTGTGCCGGTGCGATATGTGGAATACGCGGGTATGATCCACGGCTTTGTCGGCCTGCTGGGTCTGGTGGATGATGCCGCCGCCGCCCATGAGACAATCGCCACCTTCCTGAGCGAGACATGGGCGTCGCGGGAAGGGGCGGAACCGGGAGCGTGAGGGTTCGACACACCCGGCCCATCGGACCGCGTTGCCCTGTTGGTGCGAGGTCCGTCCATCGCGGGCCTGACGATCCGGTCCCGGATGCGCGGCATTCACGCGGTGCGGCCGGTCAGGTCCAGCGTGGCGACCCGTTCGCGGGTGTCGGCGGCCGTGTCACCGACCTGGAACAGGGCAGAGCCGATTCCGACGCCCTGGGCTCCGGCGGCGACCCAATCGGGGATGTTGCGCGCCGTTACGCCACCCACCGCATATAGACGCGTACCCACCGGCAGGACGGCCTTCATCGCGGCGAGTCCGCGCGGGCCGATGATCTCGCCCGGAAACAGTTTCAGCGCATCGGCACCAGCGCCGAGGGCGCTAAAGGCCTCGCTTGGGGTCATCACGCCGGGAAAGCTGGCGAGCCCCAGGGTCACGGTGCGCGCGATGACCGACACGTTGACATTGGGCGAAACGATCAACTTGCCGCCGCAATCGCGCACCCGGTCCACGTCTTCGGGCCGCAGGACGGTACCCGCACCAAAGCGCGCCCGGCTGCCATGCGCCGTCACCGCCGCTTCGATGGAGCGGAACGGATCGGGTGAGTTCAACGGCACTTCGATGGTGTGGATGCCTGCGTCGATCAACACGTCACAGATCGGTACGATGGTCTCGGGGGTGACGCCGCGGAGAATGGCGACGATGTCGGGGGGTGTCATGGGGCGATCTCCTGAGTGGCACGGGCCAGGAACCGCGCATGGCGCCGGCCGTGAAATGCGTGGTGGACGGGGTCGGGCGCATAGGTGCGCACAGGGCGCACGGCCCGGGCGATGAACCCGTTCAGGGCCTCGGCAGGGGGCAGGTCCGTCTGCGTGCCGGCAAAGGCCAGCAAGGCGGCCCCCACGGCAGAAGTGTCGCCATGGGCCAGGACCTCTACCGGGCGGCCGGTCACGTCGGCGATGGACTGGCACCAGATCGGCGACCGGGCGCCGCCTTCGGCCAGCCGAACCTGCTTGATCTCCAGCCCGGCCCCGGCAAAGGCCTCCAGCGAGGCACGGACTGCATGAGCCACGCCGGTCTGCACGGCGCGCACCAGATGGCCGGGCCCCTGGGTCAGATCCAGACCCGACAAAACCGCCCGCGCGGGGTGGTTCCAGGGCGTCCCGGCCCCGGCGAGAAACGGCAGGAACATGGCTTCGACCGCAAGGGGATCGACGTTGGCGGCGGCGGATTCCAGCGTGTCGAAGTCGGGACGATCCCCGCCAAGGGCAAAGATATCGCGCAGCCATTCCATCGACAGCGCCCCGGCGGGCACCAGGCCCAGCCACAATTCGCGATCCGGAGTGACGTGGCCGGACCGCCACATGCCCCGCACCTCGGTCACCGGGGGGCGGGGACTGGCCGCGACGACATGTCCTGCCGTGCCCAGCGTGACGGCCACCGTACCGGGGGCATAGGCTCCGCAGCCGACCGCCAGCGCACCGGTGTCGCCGGCGCCCAGCACCACGGGCACCCCTTCCGGCAAACCGAACCGCGCGGCGGCCGTTGCGGTGACCGGGCCCAGCAGGTCGGTTGCCGTGCCGATGGGTGACAATTGCGCCGGTGTGACACCGGCCCAATCGCACAGCGCCGCGTCCCAGTGGCTGCCGGCGAAATCCATCAGCAAGGTGCCTGAGGCCTCGTTCCGCTCGGTACGTGGAACGCCTGTGAGGATCAGGCCGATCCAATCCTTGACCTGCATCACACGTGTGGCGGGGCGGGGGTCATGACTGGCCAGCCACCGCAGCTTGGGCGCCACCGCAATGCCATTGGCGCGGTTGCCGGTCACCGCATAGAGACCATTGCCAAAGGTCGCGTCGAGGGCATTGGTCTCCTCCTCGGCGCGTTGGTCCAGCCAGGTGAGAGCCGACCCAGCCGGCGCTCCGGAGGCGTCGCAGCGCACGATCCCGTTCAATTGACCCGACAGGCCGATGGCGGAAACCCGTGCCAGCCGAACCCGCGTGGCGAGCGTGGCGATGACCTCCGCGAGGGCGCGCAGCCAGTCGGCCGGATCTTGTTCGGCGCGATGCGGTCCGGGCCGGTGGGTGGGGTAGGGCGCGGCGGCCTCCCCCGCCAGATCGCCGCGCGGTGACAGGGCCACGACCTTGACCGATGAGGTGCCGAAATCGATCCCGAGGGCCAGCGCATCGTCGTTCATCCTGCGCGGCTGCTTTTCTGGTAGATGATGGCGGCGGCGGCGATCACGAGGCCCTGCACCACCAGTTTCCCTGCTTCGTTGATACCGAAGACGGTCAGCAGATTCAGGATCATGACCAGCAGCATGGTGCCCAGCACCGTGCCCACAGCGCCGCCCGCGCCGCCGCCGAAGACCGCGCCGCCCAGGATGACCGCCGCGATGGAGCTCAGGACGTAGTCCGCGCCCAGCCCCAGCGATCCGACGCCGATCAGCCCCGACAGCAGCAGCCCGCCGAGGGCCGCAAAGCCCCCCGACAGGACATGAGAAATCAATAGCGTCCGATTGACCGGGATGCCGTTGTAGCCCGCCGCCGACGGGTTGTCTCCGGCAGCCATGATGAACCGGCCCAGGATCAGCTTGCGAAAGATGACCCAGCACAGGATCGCCGCGGCAAACCAGAACAGGCCGGACACGGGGAACATGTCGATCCGTCCGCGGCCCAGGTACTTGATCGTGGCGCTCATCGCGTTGCCCGGCGCGCCCCCGGACACAAGGAAACCGATGCCGGTCACCACGGCGGCGGTGCCCAGGGTCACGACCACGGCCGATGCCCGCAGCGCGGAGATCAGGATACCGTTGACGAGCCCGACCAATAGCCCTGCCAGCAGAGCCGCAGCGATTGGCAGCGCCGCGGGCGCACCCAGGAACATCCGGTCGGAGACCAGGATATTGACCAGCGCGATCACCGCGCCGACCGACAGGTCCAGCGATCGGTTTGCCACCGTGAAGGTCTGGCCCAGAGCGACGATGCCAAGCGGCGCTGCCTGGCGCAACAGGATCATGAGGAAGGGCAGGGACAGGAATTGTGGCTGGGTAAAGGCTGCCAGGACCAGTACCGCGATCAGGCCCCAGAAGGCGGGTGGCCATCCGGCGATCACGCGCAGGATGCGGCGGCGGCGCGGCAAGGCTGAGGTCTGGGGCACAGCGTTCATAGTCCGACCTCCTTGCGACGGAACAGGCTGACGGAGACGATCAGCATCGTGCCCTTCACCACATGTTGGTAGAACGGAGAGATCCCGGCCAGATTCATGCCGTTGTTCAGCAACCCGATGATCCCGACCCCGAAGACGGTGCCGATGGGTCCGCCGATCCCGCCCGATAGCAGCGTCCCGCCAAGCGCGGCGCCCAGCACGCTGTCCAACCCGAGAGCGGCCCCGACATTGGGATCCGACGACGCGAGCCGGGCCGTCAGGTACAGCCCGGCGATGGCCGCGCAGGTGGCGGAGATGACATAGGTTCCGATGCGGATCCGTGTCGCCGGCAGACCGGAAAGGCGGGCGGCGTCGGGGTTGGCCCCCACCGCGGAGAGCTGCCGGCCAAAGCCGGTGCCATGCATGAGGTAGATGGCCAGCCCGCCCATCAGGACGATCCAGAACAATCCGGGCGGCAGACCGAACACCGACCCTTGGACCATGGCCAGCAACGGCGCGGGCGCGCTGCCGCCGGGAACCGGCAGGATGGTCAGGGCGATGCCCTGCACGATGGAGGAGGTGGCCAATGTCATGATGATCGGATGCACCCCGATCTTCACGATGCCCCAACCGTTCACAAGCCCGACGGTCACGGCGGCGGCAAAGGCCAGCGGGATCGTTGCCGACCAATGCCAGGGCAGCGACAGGATGGCCGACGTCAGACTGATGACCGACCCCACGGACAGGTCGAACCCGGCGCCCAGCAATACGAAGGTCTGCCCCAGGGAGGCGATGAACAATGGCGGCAATTGGCCCAGCAGGTTGGACCAGTTGCGCTGTGTCAGGAAGCTGTCCGGCAATGTCGTCGCCAGCAGGATGAAAATCGCGCCGAAGGTCACGGCGGACAATGCCGCGCCACGCTGGCGATACCATCGGGCATCCAGCCGGAAACGGCTGGCAATGCCCGCACGCGGAGAGGGGGAAGAAGCGGGACCGCTCATGCCGGATGCTCCGTTTCCTTGGGGGCTGGTTGAGAAAGGGTGTCCTGGCCGGGGATGGCTGCGGCCAGAAGCGTCGCCTCCGTCGCATCGTTGGCGGCCATTTCGGAGGAAATGGCGCCTTCTCGCACCACCAGAATACGATCGCACAGGCCGATCAGTTCGGGCATCTCCCGCGAGGAGACAAAGACGGTTCCGCCCTTCTCGGCGAAATCACGCAGGCGCAGGTAGATCTCCCGCTTGGCACCGACATCGACGCCGCGTGTCGGTTCCTCGCACAGCAAGACCCTGGTGCCGGCGACCAGCCAGCGGCCCAGCACGACTTTCTGCTGATTGCCGCCCGACAATTGCATGACGTTCTGTTCCGGTGCTTCGGCCTTGACGGCCAGGCGGCGCATCACCTCGGTCACGGCGGCGCGGGGGCGGGCAAACCAGGTGCCAACGGAGCGCGGCGCGGCGCGGCCGGTTTCCATGTTGGCGAGGATCGACAATGAGGGGAACAGCCCGTCGTCCTTGCGGTTTTCCGGAACAAAACCGAGACCGCGAGCGATGCGCCGGCGGGCGTCGTGGCGTTCGACCTTCTCCGCCCCCAGGCGAAGCGTGCCACCGCGCGCTGGCACAAACCCGGCGAGAAGGCGCAAGATATCCTGCTGGCCCTGCCCCTCCAGACCTGAAAGGCCGACAATTTCCCCCGCCCTCAAGGATAGGGAGAGCGGCGTTGTGACATCGTCGCCGCGTAGCCCGTCGGCCTGTAACAGAACGTCGCCGGTGCGGGTGGCCCGGGGCGCGAAAAGCTCCTCCAGCGGGCGACCGACCATGCTTTCGACCACCGCGTCATGAGTGGTTTCGCGCGTCTTGAAGGTGGTGACATATTGTCCGTCCTTCATCACCGTGATCCGGTCGCAGATCGTGAAGATCTCCGGCATCCGGTGGGACACGTAGAAGACTGTCCGCCCCTCGCGGGCCAGTTGCCGGATCAGGTCGAACAGGGTTTCGACCTCCTGCGCGGCCAATGCGGCGGTGGGTTCGTCGAAGATGAAGACCCTGGCATCGGCAAGCACGCCCTTGGCAATTTCGACCATCTGCTGCTCTCCGACGCTGAGCGCGTCGACCACCCGTTCGGGGGGGACGTTCAACTTCAGCCGGGTCAGTACCTCCAGGCAGCGGATACGCTGCGCGCTGGTTGTCAGCCCGCGTTTGCCAAGAAACAGGTTTTCCTGCACCGACAGGTTGGGCAACAGGGAAAACTCCTGAAAGATGGTGGAGATACCCGCATCCTGGGCATCTCTCGGGGTGGCAAAGCTGACCGGCTTGCCGTCCAGCCGGATGTCGCCGCTATCCAGCCGATGAACCCCGGAGAGGATCTTCATCAGGGTGGATTTCCCGGCCCCGTTCTCCCCCATGACGGCATGGATTTCCCCGGCCCGGCCGTCCAGCTGCATGTCCGTCAGGGCCTGCGTGGGGCCAAAGGCCTTGGAGAGGCCGGAAACCTTGATCAAGGGCGATGTCATGCGGTGATGTTCACTTTGCTGTGCCCGTCCCCGGACAGCGGGCAGGGGCACGATAGGGTGAGAGGGCGGGCGCGCACCGGTGGCGCGCGCCCGGATGGCGCGAGGATCCGATCCGGATCAGTTGCCGAAGAGATCCTGCAACTTTTCTTCGGACATGGTGGAGCCGACCCAGTAGCTGTCGTTCAGGTCGGGGCGATACAGCGTCTCCAGATCTGCGGCGGTATAGGGATCGGCCGTGACCTTGTAGAAGTCGGAGACCTCCTGGCCCTCGAGAATGGCGACCGCCAGCGCGATCCCCTCGCCCACGGCCCAGGAGGGGTTCTGCGGCGCGATCGAATCGAACCCGGCGTCCTGGTTTTCCGACCAAGTGCGGAAGAACCCGTTGTTGGCTTCGCCGGTCATGGGAATCAGGTCACGACCGAATTCGTTGAAGACCTCTACACAGGCCTGGGTCATGGCGCCACCGGAAGACCAGACGCCGTCGATCTGCGGA
Organism: Pseudooceanicola aestuarii; assembly: GCF_010614805.1. Taxonomy (NCBI): domain Bacteria; kingdom Pseudomonadati; phylum Pseudomonadota; class Alphaproteobacteria; order Rhodobacterales; family Paracoccaceae; genus Pseudooceanicola; species Pseudooceanicola aestuarii. The sequence goes on along the minus strand of NZ_JAAFZC010000004.1, from coordinate 113,098 downwards.
TGGGCCAGTGCCAGGCTTTCGCAGGCCTGCCGGCCCTGGTCATAGGACCAGGAGGCGTATTCCTCGGCGATGATCTCGATGTCGGGATATTCGTCCAGGACGGCTTTCATCCCGTTGAAACGGTCATCATCGACCGACAGGCCCGCAATCCCACGGAGCGCGATGACCTTACCCTTGCCATCCATGGCTTCGGCCAGAAATTCGCCGCCGGTGGTTCCGAACTTGACCTGATCTGCCATGATGCGGGCGGTCAGTTTGTCGGTATTGGCATCTGCGGTGACCGCGATCACCACAACGCCCTCGTCGTAGGCACGTTCCAGCACCGGAACCAGCGCGACCGGATTGGCCGGGTTGATCACGATGGCATCCGCGCCCTGGGCCAGCATGTCCTCGACGTCAGAGACCTGTTTGGACGGGTCGTTGTTGGCATCCGTGACGATGTAGCGTTCGATCTGTGGCAGGGTGGAGGCGCGGTAGGCGGCTTCTTCCACCAGCTGCGCGGTCCAGCTGTTGACCACCGCGACGTTGGAGAACCCCACGACATAAGAGCCGTCGCGCCGGTCCGCATAGCGGCCGACATCGACGGGCGCGGCATCCTCGGCGGGGCCGATATCGGGGTGCAACGTGATATCCTGCGCAAGGACGGCTGTGGAGGAAAGGAGTAGCGCGGCAAGCGCGGCAGAGTATGACTTGGGCATTTTTTGACCTCGGGTTCCTGTTGGTACCGAGCACGATAACAAGGTGCGTACTTTTGTAAAGATTTCCCATTATGGCCGTAGATGCTGTAAGATATTGAGAAAACTCAATAAATATTTTGAAAATAATTTTTATTTCAGGATTCGGATTCGATCTGGCCCCGCGCGAGCCCGCCTTTGATCTTCTCCAGAAGCTCGGCCCGGTTCAGGGCGGAAGATTGTCCGATGTGAAAGGCGATCAGGCCGATGACGTAATGGTAGGAAAAATGCGAAATCGACGGCGTGTAGATGTCGATCTCCTCGTAGACAGAGACGCCGATCAGAATGTCGCAGAACTGGGTGAGCGGATTGTGCGGCGCGCTGATCCCGATCACCGTCGCACCGGCGCCGCGCGCAATTTCAGCGGCCTCGATCGTTTCCTGTGACCGCCCGGTGTGAGAGATGACGACGGCAACGTCGTCAGGCCTCAGCAAGGTCGAGGCGATCCGGCGGAAATGGCTGTCGCCGACATAGGAGGCATCCAGCCCCAGGCGCATCAACCGCATGGAGGCCTCTTCCGCCATCAACCCGGATACCGCGACACCGAAGAACCGCACTCTGCGCGCGGACCGCAGCGCGGCGATGGCATCGGTCAGGGCGATGGCGTCGAGGGAAGCATAGGTTGACCGCAGAGAAGAGGTGATCTGCTGAAGATACATCTCCTCCAGTTGGCCACCTGCGATGGCGCGTTCATCCAGGTCCTGAACCGATTGGTGGGCGAACGGACTTTGCGCACTGCGGGCCTGGGCGATCGACAGTTTCAGATCCTTGAACCCTTCGGCGCCGAACATGCGCGAAAACCGGGTGATGGAGGAGGCGGAGACGGAGGCCGCCTCCGCCACTTCGGTGATCGACCCTTTCAGCACCAGGTCCACGTCCGAAAGGATCAGCTCCGCAATACGCCGTTCGGCCCGTTTCAGATCGGGGAGAGTCTTGCCGATGCGGCTGAAGATATCATTCACTTGGGCGCTCTCCTGTCCGATGCGGCCCCGAGATTAACGGCAAAGCCGGGTCAGGCACAAATTTCCCGGACCATGTCGACCATGCGGGTCGTGAAGGTCTCGACCATGGCGTGCCCCTTTTCGGCCGTGCCCTTGGTCGCGTCGCCGAATACGCCGCTTCTGGACAATTCCCCCATCGGGCGCCCGCCGTGGAAATACCCGGCATCGCGTTCGGGATATTCGGCGACGGCCTTGTCCATTTCCACCGTTTCGGGGGCGATGGCCAGCATGAGTGAGGTTTCGAATTCACAGGCATGGACGATCCCGTGCCAGGTCGGGCTTTCGCAATGTTGCTTCAGCTCTTCCGCGAGGTTCGGGTAAAACAGACGCCAGACGTCGATATCGGGATGGTCCCACATCCGCCGGGTCGCATATTTCATCGTTGCGGAATTGGCCTCGTGCCCGTTGACCAGGATCAGGTGCTTGACGCCCGCGGGCACCAGGCTTTCGGCGACGTTGCAAATGACGTCTTCCATGACTTTCTGGTCCAGCGTCACGGTGCCGGGCGCGTCGCGCCAAACCCAGGAATAGCCGAAGGGCATCGCGGGCAGGACGGTGGCGCCGGTCGCCTCCGCAATACGCCTGGAGAAGAACTCTGCCAGGATCGTGTCGGTGCCCAGCGGCATGTGATAGCCATGCTGCTCCGTCGCGCCCAGCGGCAGGATGGCCACGGGGCACTTGGCGATCCGCGCGGCAAAGGCGTCGCGGGACAGGTACTTCGATTCTACGATGGTCATGTTTGGTCCGTTCAGAACTTGGCCAGCCAGGCGGCGGGGGTCTTCTTGAAAATCTGTTCGATCGCGTTGTCGGAAATGCCCTCTGCCCGCATCCGCGGGATGAATTTCGTCGCGATATAGGCAAAGCCCGGTCCGCCACCATAGCCTGCCAGGTAGGCGGCGCGGCCCATGTCACCTGAGATCAGCAGACGGCTGCCATGTCCGGCGTCCAACATCGCCTTGATGCAGGCAATGCGGGTGCTGTCGGGGTGATACTTGACCTTACCCACCCCGTCGAATTGCACATGCGCGCCCCTGTTGGCCAGACTTTGGTGATAGTACGGGTCCGCGTTGCGGTCGCAATGCCCGACGACCACTTCGGATAGGTCGACGCCCTCGTCCTGGAGGATATCCAGCATCTCGTTGCCCATGGTCCCGGCCTCCGTGTGCAGCCAGATCGGCGCGCCGGTTTCGTGATGGGCACGGGCCACGGCGCGGGTGGTCTTGTCCTCCAGCGGGTGGATGAAATTGTAGCTGCCCCCGGATTTCAGGTGTCCGGCCTTGTGCGGACCACCGTCCATGCCTTCGGTCACGTCGCGGATCAGCTTGTCCGCGATGCCGTTCAGGGAGGTCGTTTCGATCCAGAGCGGGAAATAGGCCGCCTTGTTGAAGCCGGACACGGCGACCACCGGGACATTCGCCTCCCGCGACATGCGGGCCATCTGGTCGGGATCGCGACCGTAGTCCAGGGTCGTCGCCTCGACCAGCAAGGTGCCGCCGACGTCGCGAAAGATCTTCAGCTCCTGCAGGGAGCATTCGTAGCTGTCCAGTTCGAGGTCGCGATCCTTCTGTACTGGCGGCGGGCAGGTGATCAGGTGCTCATGGCTGTAGATCAGCCCCAACCCGTCCGCGCTGATGTCTCCGTTCACTGTGCGGATATTGCCCATGCGGCACTCCCTGATTTGAAATTCGTGGCGAGGCTAGCAACGCCTATCAGGATTGGCAATTATTTTCTCAGAAATGGAATTCATCGTTCAAAACTCAGAAAAATATGGTAGTTCTATAACGGAAATAATTTTCATACGGAGAGTGCCATGCCTTTCGCGCGTACCGTCAACGGTGATGTCGATGTCTCGGACCTGGGGACAATGTACTGCCATGACCACATCTATTGCGTCCCTGCCTTGTGGAAGGAGAAGGGTCAGGATGATTTTCTTCTCGACAGCCCGGAGAAGTCCAAGGCAGAGCTGGACTTGTTCAAGGCCGCCGGGGGAACCACCATCTACGACGCCACGGCGATCGATTACGGGCGTGATGTCGGCGTCGTCAAAAGGATCGCGAACGAGGCGGGCGTGACGATCATCGCCACAGCAGGATTCAACAAATCCATCATGTGGCCGGCGAAGATTCCGGGCCGCGATGTCACCTTCCAGGCCTGGATCGATTCGATGTCGCGGGCGGACATCCGTGCACATGTCACGGGCGAGGTCGAAACCGGCATGGACGGCACCGACATTCGCGGCGGCGTGGTCAAGTTCGGCACCGGGTACAACACGATGAACACCAGTGAGATCAAGATCATGCGCGGCGTTCTTGATGCTCACAAGGAGACAGGTGCGCCGATCCATTCGCATACGGAGATGGGCACCATGGCTCTGGAACAGATGGATATCGTCAACGAAGAGCGCGTCGATCCGCGATACCTGACCATCGCTCACCTGGATCGCAACCCCGACCCCTGGACACATCGCAAGGTCGCGGAAACCGGTGCCTTCATGTCCTTCGACGGGATCACGCGGGCGAAATATCATTCCGAGGACGTCCGCACCCGCTGTATCCTGGATCTGGTCCGCTGGGGCCATGAGGACCAGGTGATGATCGGTGGCGACATCGCCCGGCGCACCATGTTCGCCAGCTACGGCGAAGGTGGGCTGGGCATGGGGTTCATCCTGGACAAATGGCGCCCGCGCTTCATCGAAGAGGCCGGCGAAGCCGGGTTCGACGGCGCGGCGCTGCTGCACAAGTTCTTTGTCGTGAACCCGCAGAAGGCCTTTGCCTTTCGCGAAGGCTGAGCCATGACGCGGGTTCTGGCGATTGACCTGGGCACAGGGTCGTTGAAGGCGGGTGTGCTGGACACGGCTTTGCAGGTGCATGCCCTGGCCAGTGCGCCCATTGCCACGTCCCGGCGCCGTTCCGGCGTGGCGGAGCAATCCCCGGCGGAGTGGTTCGCAGCCCTTGCCGTGGCCGGGCGCGCGGCGGTGACGCGCGCGGGGGGGCAGATCGATGCCATCGTCTTTACCGGCCATATGAGCGCGCCGTGCCTTGTCGATGGGACGGGCGATCCGGTGGCGCCGGTGCGCACCCTGGCGGACACCCAATGCACGCCGTACCTGTCCACCGATGCGGCCGTCGCAGATCTGACCGGAAACCTGGACGGAACCCACTTCGGGCGGGCCAAGATCCGACAGGCCCTGGACGAGGGGGCCCGCCCGGTCAGCGTTCTGGCGCCGAAGGATCTGTTGCGGCATCGGCTGGGCGGCAGCCTTGCCTCCGACCCCGGTGATCTCGCCAATCTGTTGCTGGTCGACATCGGGTCCGGCGCATTCCACGACGATCTGATCACCGGCGCGGATCTGCATCGGGACCAATTGCCCCGAATGATGTGCGCCGACCAGCGTGACGGGGTGTTGAACGCCGACTGGGCCGCGCGGTTGGATCTCCCGCAGGGCGTACCGCTGATAACCGGGACGGGGGACATGGGCGCGGCGGCGATCGGGGTCGGGCTGGCGCGACGGTGCGATGCCGCGATCACCATCGGCACCTCGGCCACGGTGCTGGCCGCCATGCCAGATCTGCGTGACGACCTGCGTGGCAAGCTGACCTGTCATCTGGATGGTATCGGCGGCCGCTTTGCGCTGGCGTCGCATTTCAATGGTGGCGCGGTATTGGACTGGCTGCACCGATTGTCGGGCACGCAGGAGGCGCGCAACCCTTGGCTGATGCGCCTGTCCAGTGCCGCCGCGCGGCGACCGGTGGAGACCCGGCCACTGGTTCTTCCGTACTTGCTTGGCTCCGGCTCTCCGCGGTTCGACAGGGCGGAAACCGCTCAGATCATGGGGGTAACGGCAGATCACGACATGGTCGATCTGGTCGCCGCATTTCAGGAAGGCGTGGCCTTTGACATCGCGGACAGTTTTGACGCGCTGGCCGATGCCGGGCTGGGGGCGACGCGGGTCTGTCTGGGTGGGGGTGGCGCGAAACTGCCCGGCTGGGCCGAGACGATCAGCGCGGTGCTGGCCCGTCCCCTGGCCCGCGCGTCGGGTGACGACCTGTCCCTGTTCGGGGCGGCGATGCTGGGATTGCAGGGTATCGGAGCGTCAGTCGCCGCCGCAGATGCGGGGCCGGATGGCGAACCCGGTTGGCTGCCTGATCCGGGTGCGGTGGCGGCCTTGCGGCTGCGCCGGACGAGGGTGATTGCCCGGCGCAGCCCCACCCTCTAGCGGGCCGGCCTGTCGCCGCTCAGGCGGTGCTGAGGCTGGCGTAGCGCCCACTGGCCCGGCGCAGTTCCGCGTCGGTGCCCAGCTCGACAATGCGGCCCGCGTCCATCACCGCGATGCGGTCGGCGTCGCGGATCGTGCCCAGGCGGTGGGCGATGACCAGCGTCGTCCGGTCGCGCGACAGGTCGGTCAGCGCCGCCTGGATCAGCCGTTCGGTTTCGGTGTCCAGCGCCGATGTCGCCTCGTCCAGGATCAGGATCGGGGGATTCTTCAGGAAGGCGCGAGCGATGGCGACGCGCTGTTTCTGGCCGCCCGACAGCATCACCCCGCGTTCGCCCACCACCGTGTCCAGGCCGGCGGGCAGCCCGGCGATCATCTCGCTCAGCTGGGCGCGGTCGGCGGCTTGCAGGATCTCGTCCTCGCTGGCGTCCAGGCGACCGTAGGCGATGTTTTCGCGCAGGGTGCCACCGAACAGAAAGACATCCTGGCTGACCAGCCCGATCTGGCGCCGCAGACTGTGCAGGGTCATGTCGCGGCTGTCCTGCCCATCGATCAGGATTCGACCGGCCTGGGGCTGGTAGAAGCGCGGCACCAGCGACAGCAGCGTCGTCTTCCCCGCCCCAGATGGCCCGACAAAGGCCATGGTTTCCCCCGGCTGCACGGTCAGCGAGATGTCGTGCAGCACCGGCCGCTCGTCGCCGTAGTCAAAGCCCACGCCCTCGAACCGGACCTGGCCCGCGAAGTCCGGCGCAGCGCGGGCGCGGGGGCTGTCGGCGATGTCGGGCCGTGTCTGCATCAGCTCCTGATAGCGGCGGAACCCGGCGATGCCACGGGGATAGACCTCGATCACGGCGGCGATCTTGTCCAGCGGACGGAAGAACACGCCGACCAGCAGCAGGAAAGCGACGAAGCCGCCGGTGGTCAGCCCGCCGTTCAGCACAAAGACCGCTCCGGCGACCATCACGACCACCTGGATCAGGCGCATCCCCATGTAGTTCAACGCCGAAGAGGCCGCCATCACCCGGTAGGCCGACAGTTTCGTCTTGCGATAGCCCTCATTGTCGCGGGCAAACAGCGCGCTTTCATGGGCTTCGTTGGCAAAGGCCTGCACCACCCGCATCCCGCCCACGTTTTCCTCCAGCCGGACGTTGAACGCGGCGACACGGGAATAGATCTCCCGCCAGGTGCGGGTCATCCGCCCACCGTAGACGGCCACGATGGCGACGCAGGCGGGTACGATGGTGGCGGTAATCAGCGCCAGGCCGGGGTGGATCGTCAGCATCAGCAGAAACGCCCCGACAAAGGTCATGATGGCGATGAACAGATCCTCGGGACCGTGGTGGGCGACCTCTCCGATCTCTTCCAGATCACGGGTGACGCGGGCGACCAGCTTGCCGGTGCGAACCCGGTCGAAGTAGGAAAAGGACAGCCGTTGCAGGTGGTCGAAGGCACGACGGCGCATCTCCGTCTCGATGTTGATGCCCAGCATGTGACCCCAATAGATCACGATGGCCATCAGCCCCGCGTTGACCACGTAGATCAGCAGCAGCCCCACGGCGGCGATCACGGTCAGCGACAGATCGCCCGACGGCAGCAGCCGGTCGATGAAGGCCTGTACCGCCAGCGGAAAGGCCAGCTCCAGCAGGCCGGACAGGACCGCACAGCCGAAATCGAGCCAGAACAGCGCCTTCCACGGGCGGTAATATTCGAAGAACTGGCGCAGCATGGCACCTCTCTGGGGTCAGTATGTCGCCGGGTCCATAGCAGCCCGTCAGGCGGAAGGGGAGGGGGCCGGAGGACATCAGCCTCCGTGCCGCGCCCCGGGGTCCGTTGCGCGCGGGCTGGCGCATATTCAGCGCCAGCAGGTGCCGCGCTGCGCCGCCTCGTAGCCATGGTGATAGACCCGCTGCATGTAATCGGCGGCGAACCGGTCCGAGGCGCGCCACGTGCCACCGACCTCCGGCGCGACCGACGCGACGCGGGTCGCAAGCCCATTGCGTGCGGCCGCCTTCCGCGCGGTGGACACACCGGCCTTCGCACTGGCGCGGATCATCGCCGTGATCGCCTGTTGCGAAAGGCCCAGCGGCGTGGATCCGACGTCCTGCGGCGCCGGGTCCAGCGTGTTGTTCACCACGATATGCAACGTCCCGCCTGAAGAGACCGGCCAGCCCGCGTCAAAGGCGGCCTCCGGAAAGGCCAGGAACTGCATGATCACACCGCCGTCGACATGGGTTTCGTGATGGCGCCCCCCGTCGCGGTCAAAGGCGATCCTGACCGCGGGAAACAGCCCCGGTATCGCCGAGGACGCGCGCAGCACCGCCCGGAACAGCGTGACATCACCCGCCGCCGCGATGGCGCCCATGTTCCAGACGACGGCCTGCGAGGTTTCAAGGTTGGTCGTCACCACCAACAGCCGCGCGCCCTGAGCATGGCGTGCGGCCACGGCCCGGATCAGGCGCGGCGGGGTGTAATGGGCGATCAGCGCGGCCAGCGGCGCGGTATCGTAGACCGCCTCGGAAAACGCCAGGCCGATAGTGCGCATCCGCATCATGTCGCCGCTGTCGTGGGTCAGGAAGATGTCGCGAAGGGTGGCATCATGCGCAGTCCCGAGAAAGGCGAAAGGTGCAATCAGCGCCCCCGTCGAGATGCCGGTGACGATGTCGAACTGCGGGCGCGTCCCGGCGGCGGACCAGCCATTCAGCACGCCTGCGCCGAACGCCCCGTCCTCGCCACCGCCGGACAGGGCCAGGAATTGCAGGTCGCGGGACAGTGTACTGGCCGGGAGGTGCCGGCGCCATGTGGCCACATCGGCGTTAGCGGACAAGCGGTATCTGGCCAGCGGGTCGGGGACATCGCGGGGCAAAGGCGCGGCGCGCGGCACTTCGGCCGGGTTCCTGGCACAGGCGGTCAGGACGAGGCCCGCGGACAGGGCGCAAAATCGGCGCCGGGACAGGGGCGGGGGACGGGAAGATGATCCGGGCAACTGGGCGATCCTGTACAATCAGGCAAGGTCTGCGCTGGCGAATGCGTGCCACCGGGACCGGGGCGGCGGCCCCGATGGCACGGAGAAAAGGCGGGGTCAGCCGCGTTCGGCGTCAGCAGGAATGCAGGCCAGCGGACGCTGCGCATCGGGGCTGCGGCAGGTGCCGGGCATCTGGCGATCGTCCAGGGTGACGGAGCAGGCGTCGTTCGCCGCCTTGTCGGCGCAGGCCTCGATTGCCGCGCGCGGGGGGCGTCCGCCGCCGCCCTGGGGCCGGGACTGACCCTGGGCCGATTGGTAGGCTGGTGCCGGGTCCGCCAGGGCGGGCATCACGAAGGTGCCGAGGGATAGCGCCGCCCCGATCAACAGGATGCCGAGGATTGCGATGCGGGTCTTGTAGGGGGTTTTCACGAGGGATTCTCCGGTCTGTTGCAACGCCAGGGACGGCGTCTGCCGGAGGTGTCCCACCTCTGTGTGCAGTCGGATTGCAGGGAATATGGAGCGAGTGTGCAGAGGTGAAAAAAACGCTCGCTGCTGCGCTTGTGCCACTTAGCCCGTCGGTGGTTCGTAGGCGTAACCGACGCCGTAGACGGATCGGATCGGATCGACATCGCCCAGGGCGGCGAGTTTCTTGCGGATGTTGCGAATGTGGCTGTCGATGGTGCGGTCGAACACGTCGGCATCGTCGGGAAAGGCGCTGTCCAGCAGGTGTTGGCGAGAGAACACCTGACCGGGCCGCGCAGCCATGGTTCGCAGCAGCGCGAATTCGCGCCGCGTCAGGTCCAGTTTCTGGCCGTTCAGGCTGGCGCGCCAGGTCTCCGGGTTCAGCACCAGCCCGGCCTTGGTCGGGGCCGGATCGGCCAGGGCCGGGCGGCGGCGCAGGACCGCCTTGATCCGTGCGATCAATTCGCGGGGTGAGTAGGGTTTGCACAGGTAGTCGTCGGCGCCCAGCTCCAGGCCCAGCAGGCGGTCGATCTCCTCGACCCGGGCGGTGGTCATGATGATCGGCAGGTCGGATCTGGCGCGAATCTGGCGGCAGATGGTCAGCCCGTCCACTCCCGGCAGCATCAGGTCCAGCACCAGCAGGTCGATATCTCCGGCCAGCGCACGATCCGTCGCGTCGGTGCCTTCGGCCATCAGCTCGGCCTGCATGTCCGCCGCCAGCAGGTAGTCGCGCAGCACTTCGGCCAGGGCGCCCTCGTCCTCGACGATCAAGATACGCGGGGGCGGAATACGAGGCGGCAGGCTTCCATGGGTCATGGTGCGGGCTCCGCCAGGGGCAGGTGCAGGCAGATCCGCAAGCCACCCAGATCCGACGGCGCCGCCGAGATGGTGCCGCCCTGCGCAGCCAGCAGCGACCGGCAGATCGCCAGTCCCAGCCCGGACCCGCCATGATCGCGGGAGCGGGAGATTTCGCCGCGGCGGAACCGGTCGAAAATGGCCGGCAGGGTCCGCTCGTCCGGTCGGGGGGCGGTATCGGCGATCACGATCTCCGCGCTGCCCGCCACCGGGCGACAGGTGACGCAGATCCGGCCGGGGCGATCGGTGTAGCGGCAGGCATTGTCCAGCAGGTTGTCCAGCACCTGGCGCATGCGCCCCGCATCGGCGCGTACGAAGACCGGATCGTCGGCCGCGATCGTCAGCGCCAGGCCCTGCGCCAGACCTGCGCGATGCGCGCTGGCGGCGGCCTCCGTCACCAGCCGGGACAGGTCGATGCGGGCGGGCGTGATCGACAATCGCGCCTCGTCGCTGCTGGCCAGCAGGCGCAGGTCGTCAATCAGCGCGGACAGCCGCCGTACGGCGCCGTGCATGGTGGCCAGCGTCTCGGGGCTGGCACGGCGAACGCCGTCCTGCAACGCCTCGATCTCGGCCTGAAGGACGGCTAACGGAGTTTTCAACTCGTGCGAGGTGTCGGAGACCCATTGCCGTTCCCGCTCCCGGCTGGCGTTCAGCCCTTCGGCCAGCGCGTTCTGGTCGGCCATCATCCGCCCTAGTTCGTCCTGTGACCGGGGGGTCAGGCGGTGCTCCAGATCGCCTGCGGCCAACCGCGCGACGTGGCGGGCAACCTCGTGGATCGGGCGCAGGAATTGCCGCGCCGTCAGAAACGCCACAAGAGCGGCGACCAGAACCGCTATGGCGGTGATCACCTGCATGGCGCGCAATTGCCGCGACAGGTACAATCGTCCGGGTTCCGAAGACGGTGCCCCCCGCCCGAAAAGGCGCAGCGTGGCGGACGGACCATCCGGGAGCGGCACGGAAAGATCGGCGTAGCTCTCTCCTTGCGCGCGGCCCGCGATCACCTGGCCGTCGGGCGCGATCAGGATCAGCCGTTGGGGCAGGCGGTCCGGACCGGGCGGGCCGGGCGGTGGGCCCGGCGGCCGGGCGCGCGGCCCGATGGCCCGGTCACCGCCATGTGGCTGATGCTGTTCCACCAGCCGGGCCCAGGCTTCGGGTGCGGCCAGCAGGGGCCAGCTGTCGACGCTGGTTGCCAGCTTCTGCGCGAGGCTGTCGAGTTGCTGCAATTCGGTTTCCAGCAGGTAATGTTCGAACCCGTTGCGCATGTTGTAGGTCAGCGCCCCGACCATCAGCACGACGACCAGAAGGACCGGCATCAGCACGGCGGCCAGGAGTTTCGCGGCAAGGGGCAGGCGGGACCAGATCATCGCCGCGCGATACTTTCAGACTGTGCAGGGAATATGAAGCCGCGACTGGTGCCACGGGTCCGGTGGTGTGCGGCCCTATTGCAAGGCGCGGATCTGGTCGTTGGCGTTGCGCAGCCGGGTGGAGATGGAACGGATGATGTTGGCATATATCGTGCTGAGGATCTGCGGACGGCTGTCTGCCAGCCGCCGGATCTCCTCGACCGCGATGCCATAGGCCAGCAGCCGCGTCTCGGCCCAGACATTGGCCGACCGCGTGCCGCCGTCCAGCAGCGCCATCTCGCCAAAGGCCTGACCCGGCCCCACGGCGGCCACTCGGCGCCCGCGGGTCGGGCCGCCGCCGACATGGATGCTGGCTGATCCGCGCGCGATGATGAAGATCAGCCGCGCGTCGTCCCCCGTCTTCAGGATCTGGCTGCCGGCGTCGAACTGGTAGGTACTGATCAGGGGGCCAAGCGCCTGAAGATCGGCGCGATCCAGCCCCTGGAACAGCTCCAGCTCATCCAGGGCGAGACGCTCGGGCGGGCGGGCCGGCCCCGCCTGCGCCAGCAGGGCGTCCTCCGCCTGTTCCAGCGCATGATCGAGAGTGCCTGCAAAGCGGCACAGCCCCGCCTCCACCTCGGCGGTGAAGGCGTCCTGAAACCCGGTGAGGTGGGGATTGGTCCCGGCCTCGGTGAAATCGACGCGGCAGCCGCGCCGGGCCAGGTCATGCACCAGCTCCCGCAACAGCGTCCGCGCGGCGGTGTCGGCATAGGCCACCCTCCGCAGGTCCACGATGACCAGCTTTGCCCCGCCACTGCCATCCGCGATTTTGCGGATCAGCCGTTCGGCAGAACCGAAGAACAGCGGCCCCTGCGTTTCCACGATGGCGATCTGGTGGCCCAGCTCTGCCAGCAGCTCCTGGTCTCGATGCCCCCGTACCCGGTCCGACCGCACCTCGTCCCCGCGATAGCTGCGCCGCACCACGTTGCGCATGTCCGACCGGTCGACATAGGCGTGCAGGCTGAAATCGCGGGACATCCGTTTGCAGACTTCGACCCCGCGCACGGAATTGCCGACACTGTCCAGACGCGGGGAATAGACACAGATGCCCAGCTGGCCGGGCAATACGGCGATGATCCCGCCCGACACGCCGCTTTTGGCCGGCAGGCCGACGTCGAACATCCATTGGCCGGCATAATCATACATGCCGCAGGTCGCCATCACCGATAGCACGTCGCGCACCGTACCGGGCGACAGCACGCTCTCTCCGGTCATCGGGTTGCGGCCATGGCCGGCAAAGGTCGCGGCCATGACGGCCAGGTCGCGGGTGGTGGTCAGGATTGCGCATTGCCGGAAGTAGAGATCCAGCAGATCTTCGGTCGGACCGTCGATCATGCCGCTGTTCAGCATCATGTAGGCGATGGCGCGGTTGCGGTGCCCGGTTTCCTTTTCCGACAGATAGACCCGTTCATCCACGCTCAGCCGGCGCCCGGCAAGGCGGCTGAACAGGTCCAGCTGCTCGGCGCGGCGCGCCTCGGCCGTGGGGGCGGAAAGCATTTCGCACATCGCGATGGCCCCGGCATTGACCATCGGGTTGTAGGGCCGGTTGTTGACGTCGTCCAGGACGATGGAATTGAACGGATCGCCCGTCGGCTCCACCCCGACCTTGCGGCGGACGGCGTCGATGCCGTGGCTTTCGATGGCGCCGGCAAACATGAACGGCTTGGACACCGATTGGATGGTAAAGGCCCGGTCGTCGCAGCCGGCGGAATGGATGGCGCCGTCGACGGTGGCTAGGGTGACGGCGAAATCCTCGGGCAGGGCAGAGGCGAGCTCAGGAATGTAATCCGCCACCGCGCCGTCGGTATTCGGTGAAATGTCGTCCAGCAACCGGCGCAGGTAGCTTTCGACCGGGCCGGGGCTGGCGGTAATCGGGTGTGCGGGCGTCATGTTCTGCAATCTGTAAAATTTTTTCCAGACCTTGCGGCAAGGCGCCGCCAGACCGCAAGCCAGAGCTGGCCGGGGGCAAAACGGGCCCGGCTTTTCCCGGTGCCTGTTGTGCAAATGCCTGTTTTTCGGGCGGAGCTGTGGCAGCCCTCCGCCCCGATCGCAGAGCGTCCTTGCCGTCCAGGCCGGGCGCAGCAGGACAAAGTATCCGGGATAGTCGTCAAAACCCGCTCGAATGAGCGGAATCGTCATCAACACGTTACCATTTCACGCTCATATGAGCGTGAAAAGAGGGCGCGATGGACAGACAACTTGCCATTCTGGAGGCGGCGCAGACCCGCGGACGTGTATCGGTGGACGCCCTGGCGCGGGAGCTGGGCGTCTCGGCCCATACGATCCGGCGCGATATCAACACGCTGTGCGAACAGTCGAAACTGCGGCGCCTGCATGGTGGGGCAGAGTTCATCGAAGGTCTGGACAATCTGCCCTACGGCACCCGCAAGATCCTGAACGTGCAGGCGAAACAGGCGATCGCGCGCAAGACCGCCAGCCTGATCCCCGATGGCGCGATCCTGTCGTTTTCCATCGGCACCACGCCTGCGCTGGTCGCCGCGGCTTTGGGCAATCACCAGGGGCTGACCATCATCACCAACAACCTGAACGTGGCGATGACCGCGTCGGAAAACCGCTCCAACAGGGTGATCATTCCGGGCGGGGAACTGCGCCTGCCCGATCGCGACATCCTGGGCCAAAGCGCGCGGGAGATGTTCGCGGCCTACCGCGCGGAATTCGGCATCTACGGGGTCGGTGGCGTCGATGACGATGGCAGCCTGCTGGATTTCCACGAGGAGGAAGTGCAGAACCGCCAGGCGATCCGCGCCAGCGCCCGCAAGTCGATCCTGGTGCTGGATCACAGCAAGTTCGGCCGTCACGCCGCCGCCTTTGGCGGGCATCTGCGCGACGCCGATCAGGTGGTGATCGATCAGATGCCCGATCCGCGGTATCACCCGTTGCTGGACCCGCTGGGCGCCGCGCTGATCGTGGCGGAGCCCGAGGCATGAGCGGCGCGTTTCTGGAACTGGACCGCGTGACCCGCCAATGGGACGGGCAGGGCGGTGTCTCGGGGATTTCGCTCGACCTGGCAGAGGGCGCCTTTCTCTCCATCCTGGGGCCGTCGGGTTGCGGGAAATCCACGCTGCTGCGCCTGATCGCCGGGCTGGAGCAGCCGCAATCCGGGCGCATCCTGCTGCGCGGGCAGGACGTGACAGGCGCGCCAGCGTCCAAGCGTGACCTGTCCATGGTCTTTCAATCCTACGCGCTGTTCCCGCATCTGACGGTGGCAGAGAACGTGCTGTTCGGCCTGAAAGTGCGCCGCGTGCCCCGGGCCGAACGCACCCGCCGCCTGGACGAGGCGCTGGCGCTGACCGGGTTGACGGGGCTGGGCGGGCGCAAGCCTGCGGCCCTGTCGGGCGGGCAACGTCAGCGCGTCGCCCTGGCGCGGGCGGTGGTGTCGGACCGGCGCCTGTGCCTGATGGATGAACCGCTGTCCAACCTGGATGCCAAGCTCCGCAATTCCGTGCGCCGCGACATCCGCGCGTTGCAGCGGCGGCTGGGATTGACGGTGGTCTATGTCACCCATGACCAGGGCGAGGCGATGAGCCTTTCGGATCAGGTCGTGCTGATGAACGGCGGACGGATCGAACAGATGGGCACCCCGGCGCAGCTTTATGACCGTCCCGCCAGCACCTTTGCTGCGGAATTCATCGGAGAGCCGCCCATGGCCCTGATCGACGGCGCCGCCCTGGGCCGCGATGCGGCGCTGACCATCGGCATCCGGCCCGAACGGATCACGCTGGCCGGCGAAGATACCGCCGATCTGACCGCGCAGGTGGCCGATACCGAATTCCTGGGCGCCGAGACACTGGTGTCACTGGACCATCCCGCCGCACGGGGGCTGGCACTGATCCTGCCCGGCATCGCGAGGCTGGAGCCCGGTGCACAGGTGGCTTTGCGCCTGCCCGAACAGGATCGGCTCCTTTTCGACGCCCGAAGCGGGCAGGCCAAAAAGGAGCCGCAGCAGAATCCCGCGACGCGCATTCGCCAAAACACCGCGCCGCGCGATGGCCGAGAGGCCCCCGTTCCAACCGAAGCAACCCCCGGTTCACAAAGGACATTCCCATGACCCGCTTTTCTGCTGTGGCGACCATTCTCGCCGCGACCACGGCCCTCGTCAATCCGGCGGCCGCCGAAACCGAACTGACCATGTATTACCCGATCGCCGTCGGCGGCCCGCTGACCCAGGTGGTGGACGGCATCGTCGCCGACTTCATGGAGGAAAACCCCGACATCAAGGTCAACGCGATCTATGCCGGCAATTACGACGACACCCGGATCAAGGCGCTGGCCGCATTGCAGGCCGGGGAACCCGCGCAGCTGGCCGTGATGTTCTCCATCGATGCCTATGACCTGATCGAACAGGATCTGATCGTGCCCTTCGACGATCTGACCCAGGATACCGCCTGGCTGGGCAGCTTCTACCCCGCGCTGATGGCCAACGGCCAGGTTGAGGGCAAGACCTGGGGCGTGCCCTTCCAACGCTCCACCATCGTGGCCTATTACAACAAGGACATGTTCCGCGCCGCCGGGCTTGACCCGGAACAGGCCCCCACGACCTGGGACGAGATGATCGAGATGGGCAAGGCCCTGACCAATGATGATCACTACGGGCTGATGATCCCCTCCACCGGCTATCCCTACTGGATGTTCCAGGCTCTGGCGATCCAGAACGGCAAGGAGCTGATGTCCGACGACGGCACCGAAACCTACTTCACCGATCCCGCCGTGGTGGAGACACTGGACTTCTGGAAAAGCCTGTCGGCCGATCATGGCATCATGCCCGCCGGCACCGTGGAATGGGGCACCCTGCGCCAGGCCTTCCTTGAGGGGGAGACCGCGATGATGTGGCATTCCACCGGCAACCTCACCGCCGTGCGCAACGGTGCCGAATTCGATTTCGGCGTTGCCATGCTGCCCGCGCAGGAACGCCTGGGGTCGCCGACCGGCGGCGGGAACTTCTATGTCTTCAAGGATGCCACCCCCGAAGAGCAGGAAGCCGCCGTCGCGCTGATCCAGTTCATGACCGCGCCGGAGCAGGCCGCCGCCTGGTCCATCGCCACTGGCTACATGGGTGTCTCGCCCGCCGCCTACGAGACCGAGGCGCTGCAAGCCTATGCCGCCGATTTCCCCGCCGCGCTGGTGGCCCGCGATCAGCTGGAGCACGCGGTTGCCGAATTCTCCACCTTCGAGACGGCGCGGGTGCGCGACGGTCTGAACGCCGCCATCCAATCCGCGCTGACCGGCGAGAAGAGCGCCGCCGACGCGCTGTCCGAGGCGCAGACCGCAGCCGAACGCCAGCTGCGCCCCTACAAGTAACCCAGCTGCGGGGGGCGGCCGTCGCGGCCCCCCGCACCCGACCAGGGCCCAGATGATGACCGATCTTTCCCAGGCAGAGCAGCGCCGGCGCGCCATCCACGGCTGGCTGTTGCTGTCGCCCGCGCTGGCGATGCTGGGCACCTTTGCATTCTACCCGTCGGTCGCCACGTTCTGGACCTCGCTCTGGTCGCGGGGCACACGGCGGCGGCCTTCGGAATTCGCGGGGCTCGAAAATTACCGCGCCCTGCTGGAGGATCCGACCTTCTGGAAAGTGGCGTGGAACAACCTGCTCTATGCCGGGACGACGATCCCGCTTTCCATCGCCATCGCATTGGCCATGGCGCTTTGGGCCAATTCGAAGATCCCGGCCCGCAGCTTTGTCCGCACCGCCTATTTCACACCGACGGTGCTGCCGATGATCGCCGCGGGCAATCTGTGGCTGTTCTTCTACACCCCCAGTTTCGGCATCATCAACAAGGTGGGCGCCCTGTTCGGCGCCCCGGCGGTGAACTGGCTGGGCCAGCCGGAAACCGCCCTTTGGGCGATCTGCCTGGTGACGGTCTGGAAGGAAAGCGGGTTCTTCATGATCTTCTACCTGGCCGCCCTGCAAACCATCCCGCCCGACCTGAAAGAGGCCGCCGAGATCGAGGGCGCCAGCCGCTGGACCTATACCCGCCGCATCGTGCTGCCCCTGCTGATGCCCACCACCCTGTTCATTCTGGTGAACGCGATGATCAACTCGGTCAAGCTGATCGACCACCTGTTCATCCTGACCAAGGGCGGACCATCCGACAGTTCCAAGCTGATCCTCTATTACATCTGGGAAAACGCCTATGCCTATTTCGATCGGCCAGCCGCCGCGGCGATGACTGTGCTGGTGCTGATCGGCCTTGGCCTTCTGGCGGCGTTCCAGTTCACCGTTCTCGACCGCCGGACCCATTACCGATGACCCGTCTGATCGAACCCGTGCTGGCGGTGGCACTAGCGATTCTGTGGATCTCGCCGTTGCTGGTGGCGGTCTGGGCGGCGTTTCACAACGTTTCCGACGCGATCAACTTTCGCCCCACCGCGCCGCTGACGCTGGACAACTTCCGCACCGCCTGGGAAGGCGCGCCCTGGCTGCGGTATTTCCTGAATTCCTTCCTGCTGGTCACCTCGATCCTGATCGGGCAGTTCGTGCTGGCGACGCTGGCGGGTTTTGCCTTTGCTCAGGTGCGGTTTCGCGGGCGCGACGCGGTGTTCACGCTGGTGTTGCTGCAATTGTTCATCCTGCCCGAGGTGCTGATCGTGGAAAACTACCGCGTCGCCGCGCGGCTGGGCCTGCTGGACACGATCCTGGGGATCGGCGCGCCCTACATGGCCTCGGCCTTCGGGATCTTTCTGATGCGGCAGGCGTTCAAGTCCGTGCCCAGAGATCTGGACGAGGCCGCCCGGGTCGAGGGCTGTTCCCTGTTGGGCGTGCTGTGGCGGGTCTATGTTCCGGCGGCGCGGCCCACCTATATCGCCTATGCGCTGGTGTCGGTGGCGACCCATTGGAACAATTTCCTGTGGCCGCTGATCGTGACCAATACCGACAGCGCGCGCCCCCTGACGGTGGGGCTGTCGATCTTTGGCGCGCCGGAGAACGGGGTGGATATCTCGGTCATCTCTGCCGCGACGCTGATGGTCGTGGCGCCGCTGCTGATCCTGTTCCTGGTGTTCCAGCGCCGGTTCGTCCAGGCCTTCCTGACAGCGGGGATCAAGTAGGGCCCTTGCCATTCCGTCATAGCCCCGGTACGTGCGACTGATGATACGTTATAACATAATGAATCATCCTTGAACGACCTGAACAGGACCGATCGCATGACACAAGCTTACCCCATGGCCGCCCTCGCCCTTGCCACCGGCGCGATGCTTGCCCTCGCTCAGCCCGCAATGGCCGAAAGCGACAGCCATGACCACGCCCATTCCCATGATCACAGCGCCGAGGAGATCTACAAGGGTCATTTTGATGATGATCAGGTTCAGCCCCGCGCGCTGACCGACTGGGCCGGTGACTGGCAATCGGTCTACCCGCTGCTGCTGGACGGCACGCTGGATCCGGTCTTCGCCGACAAAGCCGTGCATGGGGACAAGACAGCCGCCGAATACACCGCCTATTACCAGACCGGCTATGCAACTGATGTCGACCGGATCGAAATCGGGGCCAGCCACGTCACCTTCTTCCGTGACGGAGTGCCGGTACAAGGCGAATATGCCAGCGATGGCCAGGAAATCCTGACCTATTCCGCCGGCAATCGCGGCGTGCGCTTCATCTTTGCCAAGACGTCGGGCGATGCGGCGGCGCCGGCGTTCATCCAGTTCAGCGATCACCGTATCGCGCCGGAGAAATCCGACCATTACCACTTGTATTGGGGCGATGACCGTGCCGCCCTGCTGGCGGAAGTGACCAATTGGCCGACCTACTTTCCGGCCGGGTTGAGCGGCAGCCAGGTCGCCGAGGCGATGATGGCCCACTGATCCCTGCGCGCGGGCACGCCTGTCGTGGCGTGCCGGCCCTGCCGGGGGTTCTGGTCCGACAGATCCGATCTTGCCGATGCCCGATACCATCCTGAACCACCGCGCGGCCCCGCCTGGGCCGCTGCTTTTCCCGCGCTTTTTCCGTTGCCGCGTGGCTGTTGCCCCTGTGGCCCGGCGCGCCGTCGGAAGGTGGCGCCGATGACGCGCGCAAACATGGCCACCACCCTGAAGCGCCGCCGCCGCTCAGCGGATCCGATGGCGACCTATGACAGCCTGCCGCCGCCGTTGCGGCGCTGGCTGGCGGGTGCGACCCTGCCCTGGTCACCACGCTCCGCCCTGCGGCTGTGGCGCCGGTTGGCCCGCGATCACGGCCCGGATGCGGAGGCCATCCTGTCCCGTCTGACCGAGATCGAGGCCCGAACCCTTGCCCGCGACCGGCTACGCCCGTCGCATCCCGATCCCGCGCCGTCCGGGACCGGGCTCAGCGCCTGATCTGATCTCGCGCCCGACCAAACGCCGCAAGGACCGGTGCCAGCCCGGTCGCGGCCGGTCATGCAGGACAACACCGCGAAGCAGATCCAGAAGGTCGACGTTCTGGTCGTCGGCGCGGGCTTTGGCGGCATGTACGCGCTGCACAAGTTTCGCGAAAAGGGTCTGCGCACCGTCGCGATCGAAGCCGGGGCCGGCGTCGGCGGCACCTGGTACTGGAACCGCTATCCCGGCGCCCGCTGCGACGTGATGACCATCGACTACAGCTATTCCTTCTCGGACGAGATCCAGCAGGAATGGACCTGGTCCGAACGGTTCTGCGCCCAGGGCGAGATCCTGAGCTATGCCAACTTCGTCGCGGAGAAGCTGGACCTGCTGCGCGACATCCGGTTCGGCACGCGCGCAAATGTCGTGGAATTCGATGACGCCACACAACGCTGGCGGATCGAGACGGAGCAGGGGGACATCTACGACGCCAAGTTCTGCATCCTGTCCACCGGCCCGCTGTCCGTGCCCAAGGGCGTCGCCATCCCCGGCGCCGACAGTTTCGAGGGGGAGCTGTACCTCTCTGCCCGCTGGCCGCATCACGATGTGGAGCTGGACGGCAAGCGCATCGGCGTGATCGGTACCGGGTCATCGGGCGTTCAGATCGTCTCGGTCGTGGCGCATCAGGCCAGCCATCTGCATGTGTTCCAGCGCACGCCCAGCTTCTCCCTGCCGATGCGCAACCAGAAGCTGGATCCCGACTACGTCGCGCAGGTCAAGAAACACTACAACGCCATGCGCGCGGTCACCCGAATGACCTTCAGCGGCGGCACCCGGCCGGCGTCCTCCCGCCCGTTGTTCAGTGTCACGGTGGAGGAACGCAACGCCATGCTGGAAGAGGCCTGGCAGACCGCCGGGCACAACCTGCTGGGCATCTTCTCCGACCTGCTGCTGAACAAGGACGCCAATGACGTGGTGGCCGATTTCGTGCGCAAGAAAATCGGGGAAACGGTCAAGGATCCGCAAACCGCCGAAAAACTCATGCCCCGGGGGGAGCCGATCTTTGCCCGGCGTCCGTGCCTGGACACCAATTATTACGAGGTCTTCAACCAGGACAACGTCACCCTGGTCGATTGTCTGACCACCCCGATCGAACGGATCACTCCGAAGGGCGTGATCGTCGATGGCAAGGAAATCGAACTGGACGTGATCATCGCCGCGACCGGGTTCGACGCGCTGACCGGGGCGTTGCTGTCCATCGATATCAAGGGCCGCGCGGGTGCCAGCCTGCGCGAGAAATGGTCCGAGGGCGCGCGGTCCTACCTGGGCATGACGATCCAGGGCTTTCCGAACCTGTTTACCACGGCCTCGGTCAACGGTCCCTCGGCGCTGGCCAATTTCATCCTGCTGAACGAGCAGAACGTGAACTGGATCAGCGACCTTGTCGACCATATGACGGCGCAGGGACACGATACCGTCGAAGCCACCGAGGCGGCCGAAGATCGCTGGATGGAGCGTATCGCCCAGCTGGCCAGCAAGTCCCTGATGCCCAAGGCAAACACCTGGTACACAGGCACCAACATCCCCGGCAAGCCGCGCAGCTTTCCGATGTATGCCGGGGGTCTGGGAAAATATACCGAGGATTGCCAGAATGTCGCGAACAACGGCTACGAAGGCCTGATCTTCGGCAGCCAGTCCGCGACACCCGCCACCCACAAGGCCAGGGAAACCGCCTGACCGATCGGCAGATACCGGTTTCGGCGGGCGCGGAACATTTCGCGCCCGCGAAGGTCATGTCCCGCCGCCGGTCAGGGCCCCGGAACCCGGCGCTGGCCCAGTTGCGGGATCGCGGCAATCAGCTCGCGGGTGTAGGCCTCCTTCGGATCGGCGAACAGCGCCGCGACCGCCCCTTCCTCCACCAGCTTGCCTTTTTGCATGACCAGGATCCGATCCGCGATCAGGTGCACCAGGTTCAGATCGTGGGTGACAAAGACATAGGTCAGGTCAAGATCAGCGCGCAGTTGCATCAGGGTCTGGATCACGTGGGCCTGCAAGGACGCGTCCAGCGCCGATGTCGGCTCGTCCAGGATCAGCAGCTTGGGGCGCAGCACGATGGCGCGGGCGATGTCGACACGGGCGCGCTGGCCACCGGACAGTTGATGCGGAAACCGATCAAGCAGGGCAACCGGCAGGCCAGAACGTTCGGCAGCCGCCGCGATCAGCGCCGGCGCCTCGGCGCGCTCCTCGGCCGTGCCCAGACAGCGGATCGGATCGCCGATGATCCTGGCCGCGCGCCACCTGGGGTTCAGGCTGGCCAGCGGATCCTGGAACACCATCTGGATATCGCGCCGCGCCGCCGCCCGGGCAAAGCGCGATCCGCTGAGCCCGGCCAGATTGGCCTTGTCGAACCAGACCGAGCCTTCGGTCTGGGGCAGCAGTCGTGCCAGGATCCGGGCAAGGGTGGACTTGCCCGACCCGCTTTCACCCACCAGCCCCAGGATTTCGCCCCGCTTCAACTTGAACGAGACGCGATCGACCGCGCGCAGGTGCCTGCCGCGCCCCAGGGGGAAGTCTTTGACCAGAGCTCCAGCTTCGAGAAGGGTGTCAGTCATGGGGGAAAAAGCACCTTGCTACATGCGCCCGGTCGGAACGCGCCTCGGGGATCGCGCCGTCGCGGCAACAGCGTTGCACGCGGGGACACCGATCGGCGAACCGGCAGGCAGGCAGATCGTCGCGGCGCAGATCGGGAAGGCTGCCGCCCATCGGCTTCAGCTCGGCCGCGTTGTCCTTGCCATAGGGCATGGAATCCAGAAGCATTCGCGAATAGGGGTGGCGCGGATGGACAAAGACCCGGTCGGCGGGTCCGTCTTCCAGAACCTGGCCCGCGTGCATGACCACCGCGCGGTCGCAATAGGCCGAGGCCAGTGCCAGGTCGTGGGTGATGAACAGGACGGCGACACCGCGCTGGCGGCAGGCGGACATCAGCAGGTCCATCACCCTGATCTGGGTCGTGACATCCAGCGCGCTGGTCGGTTCGTCCGCGATGATCAGCTCCGGGTCGCACAGCAGGGCGGCGACGATCATGATGCGCTGGCACATGCCACCCGAGAGTTCCGCGGGATAGGCCTGCATCCGGTCCGCCGCCTCGTGAATGCCGATCTGGTTCAGCATCTCCAGCACCCGCGCCCGGCCCTGCCGGCGCGACAGCCGTTCGGGGGAATGGGTGCACAGGATGTCGGTCAGCGTCTCGCCCACCCGGCGCAGCGGGTTCAGGGCCGACTTGGCGTTCTGAAAGATCATTGCGACGCGGCGGCCCCGGATGGTCTGGAACACCTTGTCCGGCATCTTCTGCATATCCGTGCCGTCCAGCGCGATACGGTTCGCCCGGATCCGGGCATTGGGCCCGTTCAGCCGCAGGATCGACATTCCGGTGATCGATTTGCCCGAACCGCTTTCCCCCACCAGCGCGACGCATTCGCCGCGCTGCACGGACAGGTCCACGCGGTCCAGCGCATGGACCAGCCCGGCGGGTGTCTCGAATTCCAGCGTAAGCTTGTCGATATCCAGCATGAGGGTCATCAGCTTCTCCTGCGCGGGTCGGAGATGTCGCGCAGCCCGTCGCCCAGCAAGCTGAAGCAGAACACGGACAGCACCAGGGCAAGACCGGGAAACAGGACGGTCCACCATTCCCCCGACATCATCATGGAAGCCCCCTCCTGGATCATGATCCCCCATTCCGGCGTCGGCGGCGCCACGCCCAGCCCGATGAAGGCCAGGCCCGAGGTGTTCAGGATCGCCCAACCCAGGTTCAGGGAAATCTGCACGATCACCGGCGGCAGAGAGTTCGGCAACAGGAACCGAAAGATCACCGAACGGTCGGAATTGCCATTGATCAACGCCGCCTCGACATAGCCGATCTCCCGGCGGGAGGCCGCCTCGATCCGGGCGAGGCGGAAGTAGAAGGGAAAATTGATGATCGCGGTCGCCAGCACCACGGATTGCACCGAGTTCCCGAACACCGCGACCAGGGCCATGGCCGCGACAAACAGCGGAAAGGCCATCATGACATCGACGATACGGCTCAGGATCCCATCAAGCCATCCGCCGAGATAGCCGGAGATCGCCCCGACCGAGATGCCGGCCAGCGCGGACAGGCCCACGGCCGCCACGGCGATTGCAAAATCCAGCCGTGTCGCCACCACCACCCGGCTGAAAATGTCGCGCCCCAACTGGTCGGTGCCGAACCAATGCGCGGCGGAGGGCGGTTCCAGCACCTCGCGCATGGAGGTGGCAAGCGGGTCATAGGGCACGATCAGCGGCCCGAACACCGCCAGCGCGAACAGCAGCACAATGATCCCGGCGGCGACGCTGGTCGCCACATTGCGTCGCAGGTGATACAGCGTGGCACTCCGGGCCATGGTCTACCCTTTCACCTTGTAGCGCGGGTCGATCGCCGCGGAGAGAAGATCGATCGCAAGCGTCATCAGCACGAAGAGCACGGCAACAATCAGGACGAAAGCCTGTACCGGGGCATAATCCACGCCGGTCAGCGCATTGACCGAATAAGAGCCGATTCCGGGCCAGGAGAAGAGCTTTTCGATCATGATGTTGGCACCCAGCATCGTCGACAGGACCATGCCCATGGTGGCCAGCACCGGCAGCATGGCGTTGGGCAGCGCGTGTTGCAGCAGGATCCTGCGGCGTGACAAGCCATAGGCCTGCGCGGATTTGATGTAATCGCTGTCCAGCGCGTCGATCATGCCGCCGCGCATCATCCGCATCAGCGGCGCCACCGCGAAGATCGCCATGGAAGCGGCCGGCATGATCATCTTGGCCACGGCTTCCCGGAACAGCGGCCAGTCGCCGATCAGCGCCGTGTCGACGGTCATCAACCCGGTGACGGTGGGCGGCGCGATTGACCAACCCGACAGGCGGCCGATGGGTTCGGGGCCGATGCCCAGCAGGAAGTAGAAGACAAAGATCAGGATCAGCCCGAAGAAGAAACCCGGCATCGCCGCCGAGACAGAGGTGACGACGCGGGCCAGCTGGTCGATCCAGCTGTCGCGGTATAGGGCCGACAGCACCCCGATCGGCAGCGCCACGATCAGCGACAGCGCAAAGGCAAAGATCGCCAGTTCCAGCGTCGCGGGCAGGCGTTCCTTGAAATCTTCCAGCACGGGCTGCCCGGTGATCATCGAATTGCCGAAGTCGAGATGGGCGATATTGCGCAGGTAGATCAGGAATTGCTGGGCCAGTGACTTGTCCAGCCCCATCGCCCGGCGGATCGCGTCGATGTCCTCCTGGCTCATGTTCGGGCCGGAGGCATAGGCGATGGCCGGATCTCCCGGCAGCGCACGGATCAGGACGAACGTGACGACGACGACGCCGAACAGGATCGGCAGCGCCATCAAGAGGCGCCAGGCGATCAGGCGAAGGGTCCGATGCTTCATGTGGGCTCTCCTGGGCGCGGGGGTAGCACGGGGCCGCCGCAGCGGCCCCGGCGGCGGGGGGGATCAGGTCTTCTCAAGCAGTCGAAGTTCCAGCTGACCGTGGAACATGTATTCGTAGCCGGAGACCGCGTCGCTCAGCACCGTGTCCTGGTAGGGCGACCAGAGGGCAATCAGGGGCACGTCCTCCTTGGCCAGCTCGATCATGCGGATGACCTTGGCCTTGTAGACCTCTTCGTCGGTTTCGAAGCGGGTTTCGCTGACCAGAGTGGACATTTCCTCGTTCTGGTAATTGCCGTAGTTCCAGCGCCGGGTCGAATTGTAGAAGATGCGGAAGAAGTAGTCCGGATCCGCCAGCCATGCGCCACCGACAGCAATGTACATCGGCAGGGCGCGTTCGGTCTGAAGCTGGCCCATCTGGGCCGACGGCACCTTCTCGATCTTGACCGTGATGCCGATCTTGCCCAGGGCCTCCTGCATCAGGATCGCGATCGGTTCCGCCGTGGTTCCCAGGGAGCTGTCGATGGTGAATGTCGTCTCGAACCCGTCGGGCATTCCGGCCTCGGCCAGCAGCGCCTTGGCCTTCTCCAGGTCCTGGGTGTAGGGCAGGGGCTGGGGGTAGACCGGTTCTGTCGTCTCGGCGCTGCCGCCGAACAGCGGCGTGCCCCGGCTGTAGAGCACGGATTCGAACATCTCGTCATAGGGCACGGCAAAGGCGACGGCCTGGCGCACCAGCTTGTTGTCGAACGGCGCCATCTCGGAATTCAGGGCGATGGACACCATACGCGCCGGGTTGGAAATCCCCAGCACACGGGGTTTGCCGGCGTCGATCATGTCCTTGATGTCGCGGCCCGACAGCGCCCGCACCAGGTCCGCCTCGCCCTTTTCGGCCGACACCCGGCGCGAGGAGGCGACCGGCACGATCTGCGCCAGGATCCGGGCGTGGCTGGGCACCGCGCCATTCTTCCATTCCGCGAACCGGTCCAGGACGAATTGCTGATCCGCGACGTAGCGGCTGACGGTGAACGGGCCGCCGCCGGCTTCGTTCGTCTTCAGCCAGGCCTCGGCCCAGGGGTCGTCCTCGGTGGCGTGTTCCTTGGCCAGCTCCGAGTTGAAGATCGCCGGGAACAGGATGCACAGGTTCGGCAGGGTGAAACGGTCGGCCTGCGGCAGCGTGATCTGAAAGGTCATGTCATCGACGACCGCGAACTGGTCAGGGCTGGTCAGGGAGCCGGTGCCAAGCTGCGCCTTGGAGGTCGGCAGGCTGACCGCACGATCCAGCGACCACTTGGCATCATGTGCGGTGACCGGACGGCCATCGTGGAAGGTGGCCCCGTCCCGCATCTTGAAGGTGATGACGGTCCCGTCCTCGGAGACCTCGTAGCTTTCGGCGGCCTGGCCGACGATATTGGAATAGTCATAGATATGGGCGTCGTCCTCGCCCTCCACCGGCTTGGTGCCAAAGGTCACCAGGCGGTCATAGACATTCCAGGAGATATTGCACGACGCCGGGTTGTAGCCGGTGCCCGAAGGATCGAACGTGTTGGGGCTGTCCTCCAGCAGGATGCGGATCACGTCGCTGCGGCTTTGGGCCTGCGCGGGGGTCGCGCCCAGCCGCAGACCGACAAGCGAAACCCCGGACATTGCGGCGACATTCAGAAAGTCACGTCTTTTCATGGTTCTAGTCTACCTTTTCCTATTGGTGTCAGTTCAGACGGGCCCGGAATTTGTTGTTATGTGGACCCGTATCCGCCCCCACCGCAGGACATCACAGTCACCCGATCGTCCCTGTTGATGGTGACGTTTTGCTTGCCGGACAGCTTGGTTTGCTTGCCTTCTCGTGTTTCCAGGAGCACCTCGAAGGCGGCTCCGTCTTCGCCGCCTTCCACCCCGTAGGGAGGGACGACGGCACGTTCGAACATGGTGGTCAGCGACACGTTGTCGGCGCGCATCCGGTAGACTCGGTGCAGCCCGTCGCCGCCCACATGCGCGCCCTTGCCCCCCGATCCGTGGCGCAGGGACTGGCGTTCGACCATGATGGGGTACTCGGTCTCGATGACCTCGGCGGGGGTGCTCATCACGTTGGCCAGATGCACCCGGGTCACGGACATGCCGTCACGGTCGATCCGGGCGCCTTCACCGCCGCCATGCACCTCGTAGAAGGTCGCGTAATCGCCATCCTCGCCACGGGCGGAAAAGATCAGCAGCCCCGCTGTGGTCGGCCCGCCGGCGGACAGCCGTTCGGCCGCGACAGGCACCAGCGCCTTGAAGATCGCGTCGGCAACCCGCTGGCAGGTCTCGTGATTGCCACCGACCACCGGCACATTGCTGCGCGGATCAAGAACAGAACCCGCGCGGGTCACCACCTCAAGCGGGCGATAGCACCCGGCGGAGGGCTGGATGTCGGGACCATACAGCGCTTTCATCACATAAAAGACGCCCGCCGCGGCAATGAACGGCGTGGTGTTGAGCGGCCCGGCGACGGCATCGTCCGTGCCGGTGAAATCGAAACTGGCGGTTTCTCCGCTGATCGTGACCTTGACCCGAATGGCCACCGGCGCGCCGCCATGGCCGTCGTCATCCAGATGGTCCGTCCCCTCGTAGATGCCGTCGGGGATCGCAGCGATGGCGTCCTGCATCTGCCGCTCCGCCCGGTCGTGGATCGCCTTGAACGCGGATTGAAGGAAGCGGCGCCCGTATTGCACCCTCAACTCCTCCAGCCGGCGACCGGCGATCGTGGTGGCAGAGATCTGGGCCAGGATATCGCCGCGCCGTTCCGCGGGACCGCGCACATTGGCCAGGATCAGGCCCATCTTCTCCTCGTCGATCCGGTCCCCGCTGACCAGGCGTACGGGGGGGATGCGCAGCCCCTCCTGCCAGCAATCGAAAGCGGCGGCGTAATAGCTGCCGGGCATGGCGCCGCCCACATCCGCCCAATGGGCCAAGCTGATGGAAAAGGCATAAAGCGCATCGCCGTCGAAGATCGGGCGGATCAGCTTGACATCCGGCAGGTGGTTGCCGCCCACGTCCGGCAGGTTCAAGATCCAGACATCGCCGGGCCGCAGCACATCGCGGCCCACCGCTTTCAGGAACTCACGCACGGTAAAGCTGAGCACCCCCAGATGCACGGGCACGTCACGGCCCTGCGCCACCAGGTATCCTTCCGCATCGGTCAGGGCGGAGGAATGGTCGCCCGCCTCGCGCAGGAGCGGCGACCGCGCGGCACGCATGACGACGCTCGACATTTCCTCCGCAACGGCGGTCAGCGCGTTGCGGATCACTTCGAGAGAGACAGGGTCGAGTTGCACGGCGGTGTCCTTCATTGGTCCAGTTCAACCCCGATGTGGAGATTGCCCGCAGGATCGCGGCGGATCGTATCGCGGGGCGGGACGACCACGGTGGACCAGCTGTCCTCCACGATCAGCGGGCCGGTCAGCACCTCCCCCACCACCAGCGCGGCGCGGTCGTAGACCGGGGTCGGCACGTTTTCCGCAGCCTCGAATGTCACGTCGCGCCAGCCCACGGGATCAGGCGTCGCGGTCCCGCCGGGCAGGTCGGTCGCGTTCAGCTCCCGCTCCGGGCCGGAAACCTCGGTGCGCACGGTCATCAATTCCCAGGTTTCGCCTGTCGCGTAGCCGTAGATCGCCCGATGCGCCGCGTCGAATTGCGCACCCAGCTTCTCGGGATCA
Organism: Pseudooceanicola aestuarii; assembly: GCF_010614805.1. Lineage (NCBI taxonomy): Bacteria > Pseudomonadati > Pseudomonadota > Alphaproteobacteria > Rhodobacterales > Paracoccaceae > Pseudooceanicola > Pseudooceanicola aestuarii. The sequence continues at coordinate 84,040 of NZ_JAAFZC010000004.1, read as the reverse complement.
TCGAACGCGGGGTCGTGGATCGGAGTCTCGTAGCTTTGCCCGGAATAGCGGATGCCGGCGGTATGGCTGATGCGCAGCGTGGCGGCATCGTGCCCGGCCTGGGTCAGCGCCCGCGACAGGGCAGTCACCTCTTCCGACAGCAGCGCGTCCAGCCGGTCATGATCCCAGGTGCGCGACTTCATGTTCACCGTGAATTGCCGCGCGTAACTCATTGCCGCATCGACACATCCCAGGGCCGAAAAGCCAGAGGAGAACATCGGGATGACTATATCCCCGATGCCGCAGATCCGGGCGACCTCTACGGCGTGCATGGGTCCGGCACCGCCGAAGGCAACAAGGGTGAAGTTGCGGATGTCCAGCCCCCGCTCCACCGTGGCGCGGCGCAGGGCGCGGGCCATTGTGGCATGGACCACGCGGGTGATTCCGAGGGCCGCCTGGCGGACGCCGAACCCCATGTCGTTGGCCAGCACGCCGATCGCTGCCTCTGCCAGCTGCGGCTGCAATGGCACGGACCCGCCCAGCGTGCGCGTCGGGTTCAGGTAGCCAAGCGCGATATCGGCGTCGGAGACGGTGGGCAATGTGCCGCCCTTGCCATAGCAGGCCGGCCCAGGTGTGGCCCCGGCACTGCGCGGCCCGACCTCCAACGCGCCGGAGACGAGTTGCGCGATGGACCCGCCGCCCGCGCCGATGGAATCCACGGCGACCATGGGCAGGCGAATGCGCTGCCCGCCAAGTTCGCGATTGGCCGCAATCTCGGCCCGGCCGTTGACGATCAGGCAGACGTCGGTGGTGGTGCCGCCCATGTCGAAGGTCAGGGCGTTGTCGATGCCCAGCCCGCGCGCCAGTTCGGTGGTGGCCAGCGCCCCGGCGGCGGGGCCGGACATGGCCAGCATCAGCGGGCGTTCCGCGATCAGATCGGGCGTCGCCATCCCCGAGGCGGAATGCATCAGGTGCACCAGGCTGTCGGCGGCGCGGGTCTCGTCGATGCGGTTCAGATGAGCGCGGATCTTGCCCATCATCATGGCGTTCAGGACAGTTGTGCTCATCCGTTCGAATTCGCGGATCTCCGGCGAAATCTCGTGGCTGAGCGAGACATTGGCGAAATGCTCCGACAGTTTTTCACCCAGCTGAATTTCATGCACCGGGTTCTGGAACGCGTGCAGCAGGCAGACCGCAACGGTGTCGACGCCGGTGGCCTTGATCCGCGTGATGACGTCGTCGATCTCGGCGTCGGTCAGCCCTGTCATGACGCTGCCATCGGCGCGCAGGCGTTCGGCGACTTCGAACCGCAGATCGGCGGGCACCAGCGGCGCGACCTTGGGGGGCAGATCCAGGCGATACAGCACCCGGCGGGAGGTTCGCCCGATCTCGATGGAATCGGCAAAACCCGCTGTGGCGATCAGGGCGCAGGGGCGAAAGTTGTGTTCCACGATATCGTTGGTCACGATCGTGGTACCGTGCACGATCTCGCCGACCTGGGACCAGTCCAGATCGACGGCGGCGATCGCCTCGACGATGGCGCGCACCGGTTCCGCCGGTTTGCTGGGCACCTTGGCCGACCGCCGGTTCGTCCCGTCGGGGGACACCGCGATCACGTCGGTGAAGGTGCCCCCGATATCAATTCCTAGACGCCAATCCGACACGGTGATCCTCATTTTCGTTATTCGAAACTTTATCTTGTTTATTCGAAAAACGACGCTGAGGGCGCGCTGTCAACTGTTCCCTCTGAAAAGCCCCGGCAATCGCCCTGAAATCCGCTCTGCGCTGCTGGATTGCGCAAGTTTTCATCATGTCAGGTGAGTTGACGGGCCGGATTTTCCGGTAATCGGAAGTCAGGCGCGGCCATGGCCTTGACGGTCCAGCACAGTTTACAGGCGATTCTCATGGAAAAAGTGGGCGGCAACCCCTGCGCGCCCAGTCCAAGTTTTCCGAATTCCGAGATTACTCCGGACTACGGAAGCTACCCAGCGACAACGACAGGCGTTGCGCGGCGTTCAGAAGCTGCGTCTCGACCGTCCCGCGTTCGATGGCGGAAAACCGATCCGCCAGACCAAAGACCGCCAGCGCATAGGTCAGCCCGGTGCGCTGATCCTCAACCGCGGCGGCGTAGGACAGGATGCCGGGATCGAATTCGTTGTTGCAAATCGCGATCTGGCGGTCGCGGGTCTGGCGGATCTCCGCGCGGATCTCGGCCTCTGCCACCTTGGTATTCGGAGTGAAGGCCTTGCGCGGTTGCCTCAGATAGCTGTCCACGAAGCTGTCGGAGCTGAGCGCGAGCAGAATTTTCCCCGAGGCCGCGGCATATAGCGGCATGCCGCGCCCCGGCTGCACGAAGGATTGGCCGAAGGCCGTGGGGGTGCAGGTCGACATCACCTCGACATTGCGATCCCCGAGCCGGGCGAGGAACGAGGTCTCTCCGAAGCGGTCCGCCAGATCCTTGAGCACCGGCGCGGCGGAATGGGTGATATCGGCGCCATTGGTCATCTGGCTGGCCATGACCCACATCCGTTCGCCCAGCACAAAGGCCTTGGTGTTCAGCTTGCGCACGGCACCGACGTTGATCAGCGTGTTCAGATGCCGGTGCACCGTGGCGACGACCAGGTCGGTGGATGCCGCGATTTCAGACAAAGTCAGACCGTCGGGATGGGAGGACAGCTTTTCCAGAATCCGAAAGGCCCGGCCCACGGGTGTGTCGTCAATCTGGGTGGTGTCGCGCATTGCCTATCCGTCCTCCACGGTATCCCTGCGGTACGCGGCGCAGTTTCAGATTGAAATTCAAGGTAAACGCCCGCCGCAGCGACCCGGTCAGCTAGGTGGTCGGGCCGCTGCCTGTCAACAGGGAATTCCGAAATTCGGAAAAACGGCAAATCAGGACAGCACGTGCCAGGCCTTGACCACGATCCACCAGCGCCCGTCTTCCTTCAGAAACGTCAGCTCGTTCACGAAATGGCTGGGCGCATAGATATCCTTGACCCGAGCATGGGCGGTGGTCGGGCTTGCGACGCTCAGGCTGACGATCTCGTCCTGCCGGACATCGTTGCGCGAGGCGCCCGACGGACGGCCCGCCACACGCGCCATGTAGGGGTCATGGTCAAAGGCCGTGATCTTGCCGTCGATCACCGCGAACAGGCGGCACTGAGGGTGGAACACCTGCCGGATACGGGGGATGTCACCGGCGTAGATGGCGTCGAAATACTCCTGGATCAGCGCTTTCAGTTGCGCTTCGTCGTTGCGGGTCTGGTCGGTCATGTGTCTGGTCCTTTGGCTTAGCGCGCGGCGCGTTCAAGAGCGTCGTCAGCCACGCACAAGGCGTGGTCGAGGACTTGCAACAGGTGATCGAGTTCGCTGTCGGAGATGATCAGCGGCGGCGCAAGAAACAGGGAGGTCTCCTCCCCGCTCGTTCCAAGGGACACGTCCTGCGCCATCGCGGCGGCCACCACTTTCGAGGCGACGGGCGTCTCGCGGGTGGCGGCGGTCCAGCCCATCCAGTGCGGGCCATGGAATTCGATCGTCCAATGCAGACCCCGGCCATCCACGCGGGACACGCTGGGGTGCCGTTGCGCCATCGCGACAAGGCGTTCCGCGATCCGGGGTTCCAACGCGGCGACACGGTCCAGCAGCGCATCGCGCCGCAGCACGCCGAGATAGGTCGAGACTCCCGCCATCGCGACGGGGTGGCCCCGAAAAGTGGAATAATTCTGCCAGGCGGCATCGTCCAGCTGATCGGTCAGATCCCTGGACAGGATGATCGCGCCGATCGGCGCCGCCCCTCCGGCAAGCGCCTTGCCCATGGTCACGATATCCGGCCGCGAGTTTCCCCCCTGGAAGGCGAACCAGCGGCCGGAACGGCCAGCGCCGGTCACCACCTCGTCCGCAATCCAAAGGGCGCCGGCCTTGCGCGCAGCGGCGGCGGCCTGATCCTGGTAGGTGGCGTCGTGGTAGATGCCGCCCTGAGTATAGTCGAGGATCAGGGAAGCACTGTCGGACAGGACTGCGGTCATGTCCGCCTCGGACATCGGGGCGTGCTGCACCACCCGCTCTCCGTACAGCGACCCCGCCGGGCCGGAGATGGTGCGCACCTCGCAATTGGGGGCCGCCGGGCTGATCGTGCCGTCCCCGCGCGACAAGCCGCCGTGCCATTGCGGCTGGGTCGTGACCTCCCGCGACAGGCCGGTCAAGCCGTGGTAGGCGCGTTCGCGGGTCCCGATGGCCGACCGTCCGGTGACGGCCTGAGAGAACGACAGCGCCAGGTCGTTGATCTCTGACCCGGACAGGCCGAACCGGACGCCCCCGACCCACTCCTGTTCCCCGTCAAAGGCCAGGTTGATCAGGTCTTCGGCGGCCTTGCTGCGGCCTTCCCAGGCCCAGCCCTCGGAAATGGCGGGGTATTCCGCCGCCTTTCGGATCGTCTCGACCATGTCGGGATGGCGGTGCCCAAGCGCCCCGGCGGAATTGGACCCGTCCAGCACCTTGCGCCCGTCGGACAGCGTGAACCAGCAGCCTTCGGCACCGACGACAAAGACCGGGGCCGCGTCATTGGTGGTGAGACTGGTATTGAGGAGTCGTGTCATGGCGGTCATCCCTGTGTCATGGCGGGTTCAGTATCAAAGGTCTCGGCCCGGTCGAGCAGGGCCGCCAGCGCATCGGTATTTGTGAAGGGCAGGGCAAACCGCGCTCCGTGCCGGTCGGCCAGCGCCCGGCTGCGCGCCAGGAAGGGGGCGGCGCCCTCCTCGGCGATCAGGCGCAGCGGGCCACCGGTCCACGCGGGGAAGCCGATGGCCCGGATCGCCCCGGCGTTCACCTCTGCCGACGAGCGGATCACCCCCGCCGCCAGGCAGCGCAGCACATCGCAGCATTGCGCCGTCAGGTAACGTTCGGCGATCTCCTCCGGGGCCGGCGTCGGCCGCAGCCGGCGGGAGGCCAGATCCGCCAGGCCGGGCCAGGGGAACTTCCCCGTGGGGGTGTAGTCATAGAATCCCGCTCCGGCGCGGCGGCCTTCGCGGCCGTGATCCAGGGCCAGGGTGCGGATGATTGCTTCGCCGGGGTGGTTTTCGGGGGCGTGACCGCTGGCAATCGCGGCCTCGGCGGCATGGTCGATCACCTTCAGCGACAGCGTCAGCGCCGTGTCATCGATCAGGGAGAGCGGACCGGCAGGATATCCCGCCTGCAAGGCCGCATTCTCGATCAACGCGGCGGGCACGCCCTCGCCCACCAGGGCGGCGGCCTCGTAGATGAACTTCTGGAACACGCGGCTGGCAAAGAACCCGTGACTGTCGGCCACGGTGATCGGCTGCTTGCGCAGGGAGCGGCTGTAATCATGGGCCAGCGCCAGCATCGCGTCGCCGGTCCGGGCGCCGACGACGATTTCCACCAGATGCATCCGGTCCACCGGAGAGAAGAAGTGCAGGCCCAGGAAGGCCTCCGGCCGGGCCAGCGCCTGGGCGATCCCGGTGATCGACAGGGCAGAGGTGTTGGAAGCCAGGCGGCCTTCCGGGGGCAACAGCGTCTCCATCTCGCGCAGGACGCGCTGTTTCAGGCCGATATCCTCGGTCACCGCTTCGATCATCAGGTCGCAACCGGCCAGATGCGCGGTGCCGACCCCCGGCGTCACCCGGGCCAGCAGGGCAGCACCTTCGGCCGCCGTCATCTGGCTGCGTCGCAGGGCGCGGTCCACGTCAGCACGAACCTGTGCCATGCCGCGATCGGCGGCCTCCCGGGTTACGTCGGCCAGCGCCACAGGGTAGCCGGCGCGCGCATTGGCAAAGGCGATGCCGGCCCCCATCAGCCCTGCGCCCAGGATGCCGACACGGGTCGGCAACACCTGCGCCGGCACCCCCTGCGGACGGGAGGGCGCGCGTTTGAGCACCGATTTGTCCTTGATCTCCAGACCGATACAGGCGCGCGCCTCGGCGCTGGTGGCCTGGCGGGCAAAGGCGCGGCTTTCGATCAGCGCGCCGTCAGCGAAGCCACAGGCCGCCACGTCGCAAATCGCAGACAGCGCCGTGATCCGGGCCATCTGGCGCCCGTGCCCCCGCTTGACCAGACCCGAGACATGGCCCTGCCGGGCAAGATAGCGCCCGCGCCGATCATAGGGGCCGCCACCCGGCACCTTGTGGCGCTTGCGATCCCATGGCCTGGCCGGAGTCGCGTTCTCGGCGATCCAGGCGCGGGCGGCGGCCATCAACGCGTCGCGGTTTTCGGCCAGCCCGGTCACCAACCCCAGTTCCAAGGCGCGGTCGGGGGCGATCAGCGTGGCATCGACAATCAGAGACCGCGCGGCGTCCTCGCCCAGCAGATGCACGCAGCGCAGCAGCCCGCCCGCGCCGGGCACCAGCCCTATGGAACATTCGGGAAAACCCAGGCGGATACGCGCGTCGGCCCGCGCAAAGACCGCGTGGCAGGCCAGCGCCAGCTCGAAACTGCCGCCGACGGCCATGCCCTCGATCAGGCAGACCACCGGCAGGGGCAGGGACTCGATCCGACGGAACAACGCCTTGATCCGCTGGCTGTCGGCAAAGCTCTCGCCGACCCCGGCAGCGGCCAGCGCGGCGATCTGGTCGACATCGCCGCCCACGCCGAAGGCGTCGCGATCCGTGCGCAAGATCACCCCCTTGGGCGGCGCGGCTTCCAGCCGGTCCAGCAGCGCCGCCAGCTCTGCCTTGAACTGGTCCGTGGTACGGTTCAGCGGGCCGGAAGGATCGGCCAGGGTGACGATCAGCAGGCCGTCGGGGTCCAGGTCTTCGGTCAGGTAACTGTTCATCTCGTCACACCCTTTCGATCACGGTGGCCGAGGCCATGCCCGCCCCGATGCACATGGTGACCAGACCACGACGGCCCCCCGTACGCTCCAGCGCGTCCAGCAGCGTACCGGTCAGCATGGCACCGGTGGCGCCCAGGGGATGGCCCATGGCGATGGCGCCACCGTCGATGTTCACACGCTCCAGCGGCACGCCGGTCTCGGTCATGAAATGCAGCGGCACGGCGGCGAAGGCTTCGTTGACCTCGAACAGGTCGATATCGTTGAACGTCAGCCCGGCCACCACCAGCGCCCGGCGCGCCGCCTCCGCCGGGCCGGTCAGCATCTCCACCGGCGCGGAGGCGCACAGCCCGGTGCCCAGAATTCGCGCCCGGGGGGTCAGCCCCGTGGCCGCCGCCTGCCGGTCGGAGGCAACCAGCACCAGCGCCGCACCATCGACGATGGCCGAGGAATTGCCGGCGGTATGGTCATGCCGGATCGCCATCAGATCCGGGTAGCGGGTCAGGGCGATCTGGTCATAGCCGCCGCGCCCGATGCCATCGAAGACACAGGGCAGCGTGGCCAGCGTCTCCACCGTGGAGCCGCCGCGTATGGCCTCGTCCCGCGTCAGCAGGGGCTGGCCCAGATCATCGCGCACCGGCACCACCGAACGGTCGAACGCCCCTTCGGCCCAGGCCCGCGCCGCATTCTGGTGGGAGCGGGCAGAGAAGGCGTCCAGCGCCGTGCGGGACAGCCCGCCCAGCGTGGCGATCAGGTCGGCGCTGATGCCCTGCGGCACGTAGTCGGTCGCGGTGGAGATTTCGGGGTCGAATTGCCAGGCGCCCCCGTCCGAGAACATCGGCACACGCGACATGGATTCGATTCCTCCTGCGATCACCATGTTTTCCCAGCCGGACCGGATCTTCTGCGCGGCCAGATTGATCGCCTCCAGCCCGGAGGCGCAGAACCGGTTCACCTGCATCCCCGGCGCGTCCATGTCCCAGCCGTTCATCAGCGCGGCGGTCCGGCCCATCGGCCCGCCCTGTTCGCCAACGGGCGAAACACAGCCCAGCACGATATCGTCGATGTCGCGCGGCGCGAACCCGGTGCGGCGCTGCAACTCCGATAGCAGGTCCGCCACGATCTGAACGGGCTTGACAGAGGCCAGGCCCCCACCGGCCCGCCCCTTGCCGCGCGGGGTGCGCAAAGCCTCGCATATATATGCGTCTGGGATTGTCGTCACGCTGGAGCCTCCGCTGGGATTTTGAGCAGAGCATGAGCAGACATTTCGAATATTCGCAATCTTTTTCCAGTTTCTGCTATTTCTGTTTTTGCGATGTGCTAGCAAATAGGCAAATGAGGCCGGCCCTCAGCCGGATTTGCCGCCTCTCGCACCATTGAAAGGAGCGCCATGCCTAGTTCGCCTGATACGCCCACTGGCCCCGATGGCAGCCTGCTGCTGAACCTCGCACGACAGGCGGCAGCTCGCCCCGAGGGCCGGGCGACAGGGTATTACGGCGCCGATCTCAGCTACGGGGCGATGTTCGACATGGTCGGACACATGGCTGCCGCGCTGCACGGGCTGGCGGTTCAGCCGGGCGACCGGGTGGCGATCCAGATGCAGAACAGCCCGCAGTATATCGTGGCCTATTACGCGGTGCTGGCGGTGCGGGGCGTGGTCGTGCCGTTGAATCCGATGTACCGCGCGGACGAAGTCGCCACGATCCTGGGCGATGCCGGCGCGCGGGTGGCGCTGGTGGCCGAGGACATGCTGGACCGCTACAGCGGTTGGCCGGGTGCCGCTGGGCTGCGGCTGATCGTGGCGCGCTATGCCGACATGCTACCCGACGCGCCGGTGGCCGCGCTGCCCGAGGTGCTGACCCGGCCGGCGGTGGATCTGTCCGGCGATCCGCGTCTTCTGCCCTGGGAGGCGGCGCTACGCACACCTGCCGCGCGACCGCTGATCGGGCTGTCGGCTCCGGCCAGCGACCCGGCGGTGATGCCTTATACCTCGGGCTCCACCGGGGTGCCCAAGGGCTGCCTGCACAGCCATGCCAGCGTTCAGCACACCGCCGTGTTGCAGGCACGATGGTACGGGATGACCCCCGCCAGCGTCGTCACCGCCGTGCAGCCGCTGTTTCACGTCGCGGGCATGCAGGGGTCGATGAACGCGGGGATTCACGCGGGGGCGACGCTGGTCATCCTGTCCCGGTGGGATGCGGCGGCGGCTGTCGCGTTGTTCGCCCATTACGGCGTTACCTTCTGGAACGCACCGCCGACGATGGTCGTCGACATGCTGTCGCAGGGGGAACAGGTCGCGCCCGCGCTGGCCCGGATCACCTGCATCACCGGCGGCGGCGCGGCGATGCCGGCGCCCGTCTCCGCCCGGTTGAAGGACCAATACAATCTCGACTACGTGGAGGCCTACGGCCTGTCGGAGACGATGTCGCCCACGCATCTCAACCCTGTGGCGGCAGTTCAGGCCGGCACCATCGGCCTGCCGGCCCCCCGGACGCGCGCCATGATCATCGACCCTGACAGCCTGTCCGCGCTGCCCGACGGCACGGTCGGGGAAATCGCCGTATCCGGCCCGCAGGTGATGCTGGGGTATTGGAACCGGCCGGACGCGGATGCCCTGGCCTTCTTTGACCGGGAAGGCCACAGATACCTGCGCACCGGCGATCTGGGCCTGCGCCAGCCGGACGGCTATTTCAGGATCGTCGACCGGCTGAAGCGGATGATCAACGCCTCCGGTTTCAAGGTCTGGCCGACAGAGGTGGAACACCTGATCCACGGTCACGACGCGGTGGAAACCTGCTGCGTGATCGCCGCCCCAGACAGCTATCGGGGAGAGACGGTCAAGGCGCTGGTCCAGCTGCGCCCCGGCGCCAGCTTGCAGGCGGCGGAGCTGATCGCCTGGTTGCGTCCGCGGCTTGCCGCGTTCAAACTGCCGCGGCAGGTCGCCTTCGTGGACAGCCTGCCGCTGACCGCGTCCCACAAGGTGGATTGGCGCCGCTTGCAGGAGCAGGAGGCCACCGGCGCCTGACCCATCGGCCCGCGCCGACCCGCCCCCCCTTTGCCCGGCCACCGCAATCACCGCGCTGGCAAACCCAACGGAGGACACATGATCGATCTGTACAGCTGGACCACACCCAATGGGCGCAAGGTCTCCATCCTGCTTGAAGAGTTGGGCGTGCCCTATACGATCAAGCCTGTCGACATCTCGAAAGGAGAGCAATTCGCCCCCGAATTCCTGGCCATTGCGCCGAACAACCGGATTCCGGCGATCGTCGACCATGAAACCGATATCCAGCTGATGGAGACCGGGGCGATCATGCTCTATCTCGCGCAGAAACATGACCGCTTCCTGGCTCGGGGCGATGAATACTGGCGCATGGTGGAATGGTTGATGTGGCAGATGGGCGGTCTTGGGCCCATGCTGGGCCAGGTCCACCATTTCGTGAAATACAACAAGGGCACCTCGCCCTACAGCGAGGACCGCTATTCCACCGAGGCGAAACGGCTTTACCGAGTGCTCGATACCCGGCTGGCGGGGCGCGACTACGTGGCCGGTGCGGGACGGGGGGAATACACCATCGCCGACATGTCGATCTGGCCGTGGATCTCCCGCCATGACTGGCAGGGCATCGACCTTGGCGATTTCCCCAACCTCCGCAGCTGGTACCGGCGCCTGCGCGCGCGTCCGGCGGTTCAGTCCGGCTACCACCTGCCGCACAAGGTCAACGAGATCCCCGAAGGCTGACAGGACCGGGACAGGAGCAGGGGCAGGGGCAGGGGCCCCTGGCACCGCAGAGGGCACAGGAGCCGCCCGGCTGGATCAGCCTTCGTAGGTGCCTCGGGCGGGGTAGCCGTTTTCCAGGGCAAAAGGAGCCTTTGACAGCAGGAACTCCAGATCCGGCCGGGGCCAGGGCATGTTGGCGATATCCACCAGGTACAGCCGTCCGTCGGGGCGGACCCAGAACATCCCCGGTTCGGCAAAGATATCCTGCTCTGTTTCCTTGAACGCCTCGGAGATCCACAGCCCCCAATCCTTCGCCATCTCGATGGTCAGGCCATAGGCGATCCGCAGTCGGCCCAGATCCCATTCCTGTTGCGCGCGGGCGGCCAGCGTCTCGTCATTCATCGACACCGCCACGACGGAGAACCCGGCTTCCTCGAACTGGTCAAGCATGTTGGCCAGCTGCGACAGGTACTTGTGGCAGACCGGACAGTGATGCCCCCGGTAAACCACGATCATGGTGAAGGCGCGCGGGGATTCCTCGGCCAGGTCGAACCGGCCGCCGCCGACAAGCGGCAGCGACAAGGGCGGGGTCTGGTGATCGGGTCTGAGTTTGCTGGACATGGCATCTCTCCTGTTTCTGGTGATGAACCCAGTGTATCATGGCCCGATATCAGGAGGCAGAGGCCGCGACGCCCGCCGCCAGAGACGGCGCACGTCCGCGCAGAACATGCGCGGCATGTCGCCCTGATCGGCACCGCGCCGCTGGACCATGCCCCCCGGCGCCAGCGCCGGACGCTGCGGCCCTGCGGCTCACGCATTCGCGAGGCAGACGGCCTCTCCCGTCACGGCAGAGCGCGTGATCGCCGCCCCCGGAGGAACGTCACCCCTCCGCCGGACGGGCACCGCCGGACAGCGCGGCGGTCAGGTCCAGGGCGGTCCGCCGCACCCGGTCGGCGATGGCGCCGATGCGGTCCACCGTGACCCGCCCCGCCACCCCGGACACCGAGACCGCCGCCACCGGATCCCCACCCGAGGACCACACAACAGCGGCGACGCAGCGCATGCCGCTGATGTATTCCTCGTTGTCGATGGCATAGCCCCGGTCGCGGGTGGCCCGGATCTCGACCATCACGTCCTCCATGCAGCGCAGGCTGGTCGGTGTCATCGGGCGCAGGCTTTGGCGCCTGACCAGGGTTTCGATGGCGTCGTCGGGCCAGGTGGCGATGATCGCCTTGCCCATGCCCGAGTTGAAGATCGGCACCCGCCCGCCCGGCGGCGCGATGGCACGGTTGATCTCGCGGCTTTCGGCCTGGGCGATGGTGACGGTGTCCTCCGCCTCCACCACGCCCAGATTCGCGGTTTCGCGGGTGTCGTCGCGCAGCGCGCGCAGGAAGGGCCGGGCGAGGGCGACGATATTGGCGTAGTGGGAGAAGCTCTCGCCCACCGAAAACGCCCGGTGCCCGATGACCCAGCGACGGGACAGCGGCTCATGCGCGACGAAGCCGCGCAATTGCAGGGTTGTCAGCAACCGGTGCGCCGTGGACGTGGGCAGGCCGATCGCGCGGGACAGATCGGACAGCCCGGCACCGCCGGAATGCTCCGCCAGCGCCTCCAGCAGGGCAAGCGCGCGATCAACCGATTGAACGATCCCGGCGTCACCGGTCTGGGATATCCGCATCCCGGCCTCCTCTGGCTTCCCGTATCGTGGGAAACTTTTTTTCAGAAATTGCGGATCGGCGCCAGCCCCCCGTACCTCCGGCGACAAACAAAGGAGGATCATCATGTCCTATCGACAGCATGGCGCGCTTCAGGTCGCCGCCGAATTGAGCGCGTTCGCGGAAACCAGGCTGCTGCCGGGCACGGAACTGGAACCGGATGCCTTCTGGTCAGGGCTGCACGGGATCCTCCAGGAATTCGCGCCAGAAAACAAACGGTTGCTGGAGATCCGCGCGCAGCTTCAACAGCAGATGGACGCATGGGCCCTGGCGCAGAATGGCACCCCCATCGATCAGGCGGACTACCAGGATTTCCTGAAGAAGATCGGCTATCTGACCCCCGAGGGCGCGCCGTTTTCCGTGGGCACCGCCAATGTAGACCCCGAGATCGCCGAGATCGCAGGCCCGCAGCTGGTCGTGCCGGTGATGAACGCGCGCTATGCGCTGAATGCCGCGAATGCGCGCTGGCGGTCCCTGTATGACGCGCTCTACGGCACCGACGCTCTGCCGGGCGCGCCCGAAGGTGCCGGCTACGACACCGCGCGCGGGGCACAGGCCGTTGCCTGGGCGGCCGCGTTCCTCGACCGGGCGGCACCTTTGGCGCAGGGCTCGCATGCCGGGGTGACCGCCTATCGCCGCGACGGCGCGACGCTGGTGGCGGAAATCGGAGAGACGGTGACCGGTCTGGCCGACCCGGCGGCCTTTGCCGGATACACCGAAACGCCGGGCGGCGGCGCCTACTTGCTGCGCAACAACGGGCTGCATATCGAACTGGTGATCGACCCGTCCCACCCGGTCGGCGCCGCCAGCCCTTCGGGGCTGCGCGACGTGGTGCTGGAAAGCGCGATCACCGCAATCCACGATTGCGAGGATTCCGTTGCCGCCGTGGATGCTGCCGACAAGGTGCTGGCCTATTCCAACTGGCTGGGCCTGATGGACGGCACGCTGTCCGAAAGCTTCGAGAAGGGCGGCACCACGATGCACCGCACCCTTGAGAAGGACCGCACTTTCACCGCCCCCGACGGCACGCCACTGGTCCTGAAGGGCCGGTCGCTGGCGCTGGTGCGCAACGTCGGCCACCTGATGACCAGCGATGCAGTGCTGCTGGACGGTGCGGAGGTGCCCGAAGGCATCCTTGACGCGGTGTTCACCGTCACCGCCGCACTGCACGACCGCAACCGCGAGGCGGATCGCAATTCGCGCACCGGTTCTGTCTATATCGTGAAGCCGAAGATGCATGGTCCCGAGGAAGTAGGCTTTGCCAACCGGCTTTATGGTCGGGTGGAGGAGATGCTGGGCCTGCCCCGCAACACCGTCAAGCTGGGCGTGATGGACGAGGAACGGCGGACATCGGTCAACCTGGTGGAATGCATCCGGCAGGTGAAGGACCGGATCATGTTCATCAACACCGGCTTTCTGGACCGCACCGGCGACGAGATCCACACCAGCATGCGGCTTGGCCCCGTCATTCCCAAGGAAGAGATGAAGGGCGCGCCATGGCTGCTGGCCTACGAGGACAACAACGTCGATGCCGGTGTCGCTACCGGGCTGGTGGGCCATGGCCAGATCGGCAAGGGCATGTGGGCCAAGCCCGACGACATGGCAGAGATGCTGGAGGCCAAGATCGGGCACCCTCAGTCCGGCGCCACGACCGCCTGGGTTCCCTCGCCGACGGCGGCGACGCTGCACGCGACGCATTACCACGCGGAAAAGGTGTTTGACCGGTTGACGGAGATCGCCACCCGACAGGCCGCCAGCCGGGCGGATCTGCTGACCCCGCCGGTCCTGCATGACCGCAGCCTGACCCCGGCGGAGATCAAGCGCGGGCTGGACAACAGCTGCCAATCCATCCTGGGCTATGTCGTTCGCTGGGTGGACCAGGGGATCGGCTGTTCCAAGGTGCCCGACATCGACGATGTCGCCCTGATGGAGGATCGCGCGACCCTGCGGATCTCGGCCCAGATCCTGGCCAACTGGCTGATGCACGGTATCGTCACCCGCGACGAGGTGCTGGACAGCCTGCGCCGGATGGCCGCGAAGGTCGATGCGCAGAATGCCGGCGATCCCCTGTACCAGCCGATGACGCCGCATTGCGACGGCCTGTCCTTTCAGGCGGCGCGCGACCTGATCCTGCTTGGCGCCGAACAGCCGTCGGGCTACACCGAGCCCTTGCTGCATGCCTACCGCCGCAAGGCCAAAAACCAGACCGGAGCCTGACCCATGATCACTCTCAGACGACTTGACCTGACCGATGCCCGCACATTGATTGCCGGCGCCCGTACCAAGGCCGAGGAGATCGGCGTGCCGATGTGCATCGCCATCACCGACGAAAGCGGCAACCTGATCGCCTTTGAGCGGATGGAAGGCGGAAAGGTGACCAGCACCACGATCGCCATCGACAAGAGCTTTACCGCGTCGGCCGCGAAGAAGGCGACCCATGAATACGGCAAGGCCAGCCAGCCCGGCGCGCCCGCCTATGGCATCGCCTCCGCCATCGGTGGCCGCTTGATGGTCGTCGGCGGCGGCCTGCCCGTGGTGGTCGAGGGCGAAGTGGTGGGCGGCATCGGTATCAGCTCGGGCACACCCGCAGAGGACATGCAAGTCGCCCAGGCCGGCATCGACGCGTTCCTTGCCACGCTTTGAGCGGACCGCGCCCGCGCCGGCGGAGCGGGGCAGTAGCGCGCCTCTCGCCGGATGCGCCGGCGGGGGCAGGCGAGGGCATGCGGGGGCCTGACCTTTCACCCCTCGGAACCCCCACGGGCGGGGGTTTCCAACGGTTCTGCGTTTCAGTCAGGATGCCCGTTCAGCTCCTAACATCCCGTCACGATTCAAAAGTCGCATTTCAGTTTAGCGCGCGCCCCCGCCAAAACCACATCACGGCTAATCCACATTATGTTAACCTTTGTCTGAAACGGCGCTATCCTTCATCGTTCGGCACGCCCCGATGTAACCGATAGGCGCCCGAAGCCGCAGCATCGGAACCATCGTCGCCGGTTCAGGGCCGCCAAGGGTCGCTTGGCAACTGGCAAAGGGGGCGGACGCGCTCTAGGACGGGGGGCGGCCCCCGGCCCGCCCGCGTGATCCGACCAAACCCAACAGAGAGTACCCGAATGACCTGTGTCCTGACTGTGCAGTGCACCTCGCGCCGCGGTATCGTCGCCGCCGTTACCGGCTATATCGCCGAACGGGGGGGCAACATCATTGATGCCGCGCAGTTCGACGATACCGAAACCGGCACGTTTTTCGCCCGCATCTGCTTTGTCCCCGAGACGGGCGCCCATCTGGCGGATCTGAAGGCCGGGTTCACCGCCGTCGCCGATCCGTTCGAAATGCAATGGGACATGCGCGACACCAAGGATCGCATGAAGGTGCTGTTGATGGTGTCGAACTTCGGCCATTGCCTGAATGACCTGCTGTACCGCTGGCGCATCGGCGCCCTGCCGGTTGAGATCGTGGGCGTGGTGTCCAACCACATGACCTACCAGAAGGTCGTGGTGAACCATGACCTGCCCTTCCATCACATCAAGGTGACCAAGGACAACAAGAGCGAGGCGGAGGCGCAATTGCTGCGCGTGGTCGACGATTCCGGCGCCGAACTGGTGGTTCTGGCGCGCTACATGCAGATCCTGTCGGATGCGCTGTGCCAGAAGATGTCGGGGCGGATCATCAACATCCACCATTCGTTCCTGCCCAGTTTCAAGGGCGCGAACCCCTACAACCAGGCGTTTCAGCGTGGCGTGAAACTGATCGGCGCGACCTCGCATTACGTCACCGCCGACCTGGACGAAGGGCCGATTATCGAACAGGACACCATCCGCGTGACCCATGCGCAAAGCGCGGCCGATTACGTGTCCCTGGGCCGCGACGTAGAGGCCCAGGTACTGGCACGGGCGGTCCATGCCCATGCCCAGAACCGGGTGTTCATCAACAAGGACAAGACCGTCGTCTTTCCCGCCAGCCCGGGCGATTACGCTTCGGATCGCATGGGGTAACCCTGGCGGAGCGCGGGTGCGGCAAGGGCTGAGGGGCGCGGTTCAGCGTCTCTCTACCGCGCCGCGTTCGATCATCAGGGTTTCGTCGGCGATGCTGTCCAGCAGCTTGGGCGAGGATTCCGTGACCATCATGCACAGCTCCGGCTTCACATCGCGCAGGCGGGCCAGCGTCCGCGCGTAATCCAGTGCCAGCGCCGGCGCGAGACCCTGAAACGGTTCGTCCAGAAACAGCACCTTGTCCGCGACCATCAAGGCACGGCCCAGGGCGACCATCTTGCCCTGCCCGCCCGAGACGCCGCCGCCGGGCCTGGCCTTCAGCTTCACCAGTTCGGGCATGAAATCATAGACCTGGGCCAGCCGCTTCTCCCGCTCCGCGCGCGGCATCTTCAGAGCGACCGCAGGCAGCAGGATGTTGTCCTCGATGCTGAAATGGCCGATCAGGCGGCGGTCTTCGGGAGCGTAGCCGATGCCCAGTTTCGCACGGTCATGGCTGGGCCGATCCTGGATCTCGGTGCCTTCCAGAGTGATCCGCCCCGATTGATGCGGCAGCAGCCCCATGATCGACCGCAGGGTCGTCGTCTTGCCGGCGCCGTTGCGGCCGACCAGCACGGTACAGACCCCGGCCCGCAATTCGAAGCCCAATTGGCGCAGCACCTGCACGCCGGCGATATCCACAGACAGGTTCTCGATCTTCAGCATCATTCCACTCCGACCACGCGTTCCAGGACACGCGGGTCTTTCATGACCACATCGGCCCGGCCTTCGGCCAGCACCTGCCCTGCATCCCAGACCACCACGCGATCCGCGTATTTCTCCACGATTTCCATGTCATGCTCCACGAACAGGGCGGTCATCCCGCGGCTGCGCATCGCGGTCATCAGCGTTTCCATCAGCGGGAAGCGTTCCAGCGCGGAGACGCCGCTGGTCGGTTCGTCCAACAGCAGCAATTGCGGTTGCAGCGCCATGGCGACGGTAACGTCGGCCAGTTTGCGCAACCCCTCCGGCAGAGCTCCGGCCAGCGTTTCGGCATGATCGGCCAGGCCCAGCAGGTCCAGCAGCTCCAACCCCTCCTTGCGATAGGCGGGCCGGTCCAGCGGGTTCAGCGCCTGCCAGATACCGCGTTGGGCCGCGATGGCCAGCATCACGTTCTCCAACACGGTCTGATCGGTGAACAATTGCGGGATCTGGAACGCCCGCGCGATCCCTTGCCGCGCGATCCGGCGCGGCGGAAGGGAGGTGATCGGAACGTCCTTCAACAGCACCTCCCCGGCGACCGGCCGGACATAGCCGGTACAGAGGTTCAGGAACGTCGTCTTGCCCGATCCATTTGGGCCGATGATGGCGACGAATTCACCTTCATTGATGGTCAGGTTCACCCCGTCGGCGGCCTTCACGCCGCCAAAGGCAACTTCGAGATCGCGGGCAATCAGCAGTGGCTTGGTCACAGCTTGGCCTCCCCTTTGCGGGATTTCCCGCCGGTGATGCGCTCCACCAGTCCGAACAGACCGCGGGGCAGGAAGAAGATGACGACCAACATCGCGATGCCGATGATCATGTTCCAGGCTTCGGCGGCGTAGCCGACGGCGAATGTGTGGATCAGTTCCAGGAAGATGGAGCCGAGGAACGGCCCAGCGATCCCGGCGATGCCCCCCAGGACGGCGGTCAGGACCAGGTGCCCGGATTCCGTCCAGAAGGCGAATTCCGGCAGGACATGGCCGATGGACACCGCGGCGATGGCGCCGCCGATCCCGGCCAGCGTGGCGGAAATCGTATAGGCCGCCAGCAAGGTGGACCGGGCGGACACACCCAGGTATTCCAGCCGGATCTCGTTGCTGTGCACCGCCGACAACGCATGGCCCAGCGGGCTGCGCATGTAGCGATGCATCAGGATGCCGACGCCGACCATCAAGACCAGGACCAGGTAGTAGAGCACGACATCAAAGCTCGATTTCTCGACGCTCATCCCCAGGATTGTCGGGACCGAGACGCGCAACCCGTCGGTGCCACCGGTGATGCCATAGGCCTTTGAGGCCAGTGAATAGGCCACCATCGACACCGCGAGGTTCAGCATCGCGAAGAAGATCGCCCGGTAGCGCACCAGGAACAGCCCGATCAGCACGCCAGACAGCGCGGAGATCGCGACCGAGAAGACGAGGATGGCAAAGATGTCGGTGATCCCCAACCGCGCCGACAGGAAGGCCGCCGCATAGGCGCCGATGGCGTAGAACATCGCGTGGCCCAGCGAGATCAGCCCGGCCCGCAGCAGAAGCGCGACGCCCAACGCGGCGAACCCCTTGGCGATGGCGATCGTCAGGACGAATTGCGTGAATGGGAACAGGATGGGCGCGGCAGCCAGAAGGGCCAGGCCTGCGACCATGAAAATCGTGCGACGCGTCATCAGATCCTCCGCGCGGTTTCGGTGCCGAAAAGGCCGTAGGGGCGCACCACCAGCACGGCGAGCATCACCAGGTAGGGCGCCACGGCATCAAGCGACGGGGCAAAGTAGATCGCCAGAACCTTGGCAAAGGCGACGATGATGGCGGCGATGGCCGCCCCTTCGACCTGGCCCAGCCCGCCGATGGCGGCCACGGCAAAGGCCAGTACCATGGTGTCGGCACCCAGACCGGGGCTGACGCCCGATGTCGGCGTGGCCAGCGCCCCGCCCAGAGCCGCAAGGAAGACACCGACGGAAAAGGCGATCACGAACATGCGGCTGGTGTCGATGCCCATGGCCTGAGAAACTTCGCGGTCGGCCACGACGGCGGACAGCAACTTGCCGGTGCGCGAGTAGCTGATGAACAGCTTCAGCGCGATCAGCATGAACACCGCCAGCGCGATCAGCAGCAGCTGGTAGTTCAGGTAAACGATCCCA
Organism: Pseudooceanicola aestuarii; assembly: GCF_010614805.1. Taxonomy (NCBI): domain Bacteria; kingdom Pseudomonadati; phylum Pseudomonadota; class Alphaproteobacteria; order Rhodobacterales; family Paracoccaceae; genus Pseudooceanicola; species Pseudooceanicola aestuarii. The sequence continues at coordinate 64,983 of NZ_JAAFZC010000004.1, read as the reverse complement.
CCGATCTCGACCACGCCGAGCATGGTCATGGGCGTGTCCTGGTAGACGGATTGCACGCCGAACACCATGCGCTGGAGGTCTTCGAGGATCAGGAACAGGGCAAAGGTGACCAGCACCTGCACTGCCTCGCTCTTGCCGTAGGTCCAGCGGATCAGCGTGCGTTCCACCACGGGGCCGAACAGCACCGCGACGAAGATCGCCGACAGCAGCAGCGTCGGAAAGGTCAGCCAACCCGGCGCGCCCGCCGATACGATCCACAGCCCGGCACTGGCGGCCAGGTAGGCGCCGATGGAATAGAAACTGCCATGGGCGACATTCAGGATGCGCAACACGCTGAACACCAGCGTCAGGCCGACAGCGACAAAGAAGATCAGGGCTGCATTGGCCAATGCATCTACGATCAGGGGGATGAAAACCATCAGATGTCAGGTCCGGTCATACAGGGCGCGCGGGAACGCGCCGGTCACAGGATGGGCACCGCCGCCACCGGGAGAGAAAGGAGGCGGCGGTGCCGGACGGCAGGCGCGGTTACTCGTAGCTGCCCGGTTTCGGCAGATCCGAAAGGAAGGCCGGCGTCAGCGTGCCGATCCATTCGATCGGATCGGTGCCGGCGGGCGGCAGCAGCGTGGCGCCGTCATAGCGCACCATGTTGCCCAGCACCGGGTAGTCGATGCCCTCCACGATCGTGGTCATGCCGACCACCTGGTCGACAACGCCGTCGTTGTCCTCGCGAAAGGTCATTTCCCCGGTGAGGGTCTGCGCGGTCATCCCCTCCAGCGCGGCAATCAGCTGTTCCTCGGTCGGCCAGGCGCCGTCATTGTCGGCGATGGCCTTCTCGTAGCCGGCCTTCATGACCAGCAGGCTGTTGGCCATCTTGATGGCCGGGAACACCGGGTCTTCGTCGAACTTGGCGGCATAGGCAGCGGCGAAATCGCTGGCGGCACCGATGCTTTGCGCATCCGGGGACCGCCACCAGCCATCGCCCAGCACGCCGACCACGACGCCTTCGGGCAGGTCCGAACGTTGCAGCACCGTTTCACCCAGAGCCAGGACTGCCTGGCTTTGCCGGAAGATACCGCGCGGAGCGGCCTGACGGACGAAGTTTTCCAGGTCTCCGCCCCAGAGGTTGGAGAAGATCACATCGGGCCGGGTGGCGGCGAGGCGCGAAATCTCGGTCTGGTAGGTGGCCGATCCCAGTTTGGGGAACAGCTCTGCAACGATTTCCACATCGGGCTTCATCGCGGCCAGCGTGGCTTTCACGATCTCGGCGGCGTCATGGCCAAAGGAATAATCGGGGTTGATGATGGCGACCCGGCTGATGTCGGGGTTCTGTTCCAGGAAATAGAGCGTATAGGCCATGAACTCGGCAATCGTGTTGCCGTTCGGGCGGTAGTAATAGTCATGCGGTTCCTTGAACAGCTGGTGCGAGTCGCAGTTCCAGCCGATGGTCGGCATCTTAAGCTGATCGGCAATCGGGGCCAGCGCCAGGCAATTGCCGGAGGACAGGGCCGCGATCATGAAATCGGCTTCTCCGTCGGCCATGCGGCGGTATTCGGAGATCACGCCCTCCGCACCCTGGGCCTCATCGACATAGGTCGCGGTGACCGGAACACCGCTGATGCCGCCGTCGGCGTTGATCTTCTCGATCATGATCTCGGCGCCCTGGCGGCCGGGCATGCCATAGGCGGCGGCCGGGCCGGACAGGAAGGTGAAGACGCCGAGGTCCAGACTTTCGGGTTTGTCCTGGGCCTGTGCGCTGGTTACTGCCGCCAGAAGGGCGAGGGCGGAAGCAGCTGTTCTGGTGCGGAAAATATGGTTCATTTGGATCCCCTGTTGTGAGATTTGGACGGGTTTCGGGTTATCTGAAACTCTTGTGATATTTTAGACTGATCTTCAGATTTCGGGCTTGTCAAGTGGCCGGGCCGGTGTGCGGCGGGTGGTGTCGGTCGTTGCTACAAATGCCTGCTTTTGCAGGGGCGGCTGCGTGCGGATCGCGCGGCCCGGACAGGGCCGCGCCCTCCCGCGTGCGGGTGGGGCCGGGCATTGCGTCTGGGCGCCGTTGTTCTATGCTGTCTGCACTGCGCAGAAGATGCGCCTGATACTTCACGAACTCCGGTGTTTTCTGAGTAGATGAGCAACATGTCAAAACCCCCCGCGCAGCCCGGCAAACGGGAGTCCCTGCGGGGGCAGGCCTATGAAGCGCTGAAAAAACGCATCCTGAGCTGCGACCTCAAACCCGGCGAGGCGGTGACGGTCGCTGCCTTGGCGCAGGACATGGGGCTGGGCCGTACCCCGGTGATCCAGGCGGTGGACCGGCTGATGCTGGACGGGCTGGTCGAGGTGATGCCCCGCAAGGGCGTGGTGGTCAGCCCCGTCTCCCTTGAAGTGCTGATCGAGATCATCGAGGTCCGGCTGTTGAACGAATGTCGCGCCGCCCGCTGGGCGTCGCAACGCATTACGGACAAACAGGTCAAGGCGCTGCGCAACAACGTCAAGGCGATGCAGAAAGCCGCCGCCGCCCGCGAGGTGGAGCAGCTGATTTCCCTGGACAGCGCCTTTCACAAGCTGATCAGCGAGGCGGCGGGCAACGATATCCTGGCGGAATTGCTGGAGAACCTGCACGACCGGTCGCTGCGGTTCTGGACATTGTCGTTGCAGGTGCCCGAACATAACGACCGCGTCGTCGACCAGCACAGCAAGATCGTCGAGGCGCTGGCCAATCGCGATGCCGACGCCTCGGAGGAGGCGGTGCGCGAACATATCGCCGCCTTTCAAAGCAACATCGTCGATCGCGTCATGCGTCGCTGAAGATCGCCCGAACCGCCCGCGCATCCGCTCAGCCCTCCAACACGCGTTCAACGCTGCGCGCCATGGCGAACATGCGGTGATCGTCAAGGGTTTCGCCCATCAGCATCAAACCGGTGGGCAGGCCGTCGCTGCGCATCGGCAGGCTGATCGCGCAACGGTCCAGGAAATTGGCCACGGTGGTGTTGCGCAACGCCAGCAGATTGGCCCGGCCATAGGCGCGCTCTTCCGCCATCTCCGCCAGGGTGGGCGGCTCCATCGCGACGGTCGGCATGATCAGCGCATCGAAATCAACGGTGGCGGCATTGGCCTGGGCGATCATCCGGGCCCGCGCCGCCAGAAGCGCCTGGTATTCGCCGGGCTCCTGCGTCTCGCCCTTGCGGATCCGCACGCTGACACGGGGGTCATATCGGTCCTCGGCGCGGTCCAGCAGGTCACGGTGCAGGGCCAGCGCTTCGGCCGCGATCACGCCGCCACGGGCGTTCAGCGCGGGCAATTCGTCCAGAAACGGCAAGGTCACGCGGCTGATCCGCACGCCCGCGCGTTCCAGCGCGGCTATTTCCGCCGCGAAAGTTGCGGCGACCAGAGGGCTGAGATCCTCCAGCACGTAATTATCCAGCACGGCCAGGTGCAGATCGGACAAGTCCGGCGCGTCGGGACGGGGCGCGTTGTCATCCGCGATCACCTGGTCCAACGCCGCGCAACAGGCGACACTGCGCCCGATCCCGCCGATGGAATCCAGCGAGGCGGACAGGGGGTAGGTGCCTGCCATCGGCACCCGCCGCGCCGTGGGCTTGTAGCCTACCAGATTGCAGAACGCCGCCGGGATCCGGCATGAACCGCCGGTATCCGTGCCCAGGCCCACCGCGCTCATCCCCGAGGCGACAGAGACGGCCGCGCCGGAGGACGAACCGCCGGGGATGCGCGTGGGATCGACCGGGTTGGCCGGGGTGCCGTAATGGGGGTTCAGCCCCAGGCCGGAATAGGCGAATTCGGTCATGTTGGTGTGGCCGGTGATCACCGCGTTCGCCATGCGCAGCCGGTTGACCACCGTGGCATCGGTGCGGGCCGGTTCGGCATCCGCCAGGACACGCGACCCGGCATGAGTCACGCGGCCCTGGATGTCGAACAACGCCTTGACCGATACCGGGATCCCCGCCAGCGGCCCGCCGCCCGCTCCTTTTGCGCGGGCGGCATCGGCTCGCTCCGCCTGCGCGATGCTGCGCTCCGGATCGATCATGGTGAAGACCGTCGATCCCTGTCCGTCGGCATCCAGGATACGGTCGAGACAGGCGGACGTCAGGTCCAGGCTGGTTGCCGCGCCACTGGCCATCCGGCGCCGAAGGACAGGAACAGGTTCCATCAGGCGGTCTCGTCGAAATAGTGGATTTCAAGCAGCACACAGCCACCTTCGGACTTGAACGGCCCGTGGTAGGCGCCGGGCGGACGGCAGGCATAGGTGTTGATCGGATAGCTTTGCCCGCCTTCGCCGTTCGCGTCATTGCCGACGGTCAAATCGCCGTCGATCAGGTAGACCTCTTCCCAGTAGTCATGGACAAAGGGCGCGGTGGTGAAGACACCGGGTTCGAACCGCAGCAAGCGGGTGCGGTGGCCGGTCTTGCCATCCTCGTCCAGCGACCCGGCGATGATCTTCTGCTTGATCCCCGAGGGGTAGCCGGGCGGGGTGGCCCAGCCGTCGGTCCCCATGTCGATGGTATGAAATTCCTTGTGTTCCTTGTTGATCGGCATCTGCTTACTCCGCTGCGGTCTGGATCTGGGCGAGTTCGCTTTCCAGCGAATAGGTGTCGAGCATCCGGTCAACCAGGCCGGTACAGCGGTCCCAGTCGAAGGTGCGGAAGGAATGGCCCTTGGTCACGAAGGTCGCACCGGCATAGAACATCTCGTATTGCGTGTGGCGCGACGCGAATTCCGATCCGACGGCATCCCAGGCCAGCTTGAAGAACTTCACCCGCCCTTCGGAGGTGGTGGTGGGCGATTGCTGGGTCTTGCCGATCAGCTTGGCGACCTCGGGATTGGCGAAATCCGCGACAGAGGACGGCAGCATGATCATCCCGCCCCCGGCAAGATCGCGCAATGTGGTCATCACCGTGGCATACAGCTGCTGGGTCAGCACCTGCGCGGCATACAGCGTGTGGCGGTCGGGGATGAAATAGTCGCCGCGCATCTCGCCCTTGATCTCCATGGCGTGCACCAGCGAATCCACCATGGCGCATTGCGCGGCCAGTTGGCCCAGCGTTTCGCGCACTTGCGGGAACCCGATGACGCCGTTTGTCTCGGCGGTCTTGCGTGCGATCCCCATCAGGAACCGCATCTTGACCATCAACCGGACCTGCGCCTGGTAGTTCTGGTAGACATGCGCGGGGGTGGCATGGAACTGCTTGTTGCACATCTCGGTGTCCTGATTGATGAACACGCGGTCCCACGGGACCTTCACGTCATCGAAATACAGAACTGCGTCGTTTTCATCGAACCGGCTGGCCAGAGGGTTGTCGAAGACGCTGGTGGCGCTGGCCTCATAGCTCTTGCGCGACAGGATCTTCAGTCCCTTGGCATTCATCGGAATGGCGAAGGAGATCGCGTAGGGTTCCTCTCCCGGTTTCAGAGGCTGAATGCAGGTCACGAAGACCTCGTTGGCCATGATCCCGCCGGTGGCCAGCATCTTGGCCCCCCGGATCGTCAGCCCCTCGTCATCCTGACTGACCACGCCTGCGGTCAGGAACGGGTCGGCCTGTTCATCCGCCGTCTTGGACCTGTCGGCCTGCGGATTGATGATGACGTAGGTCAGATAAAGTTCGTTGTCGCGGGCGTATTTGTAGTAGTTTGACAGGGCGGTGGCGCGGTCCGGGTCGTGGGTTTCGAACGCCTCGATCCCCATGTACATCCCCGCGATGCAGGAGGCGACATGATCCGGTGCGCGGCCCAGGAAACCGCCGTGCAATTCGGTCCAGGCTTCCAGCGCCTTGCGGCGCTCGACCAGTTCGGCATGGGTCCTGGGCAGTTGCCAGATCCGGTTGGCCCGTTCCCCACCCGACCCGGGAATCTCGTAGGTCATCAGCGCGCGGTTTTCCTCGGCCGACTGGAAATCGTAGATCTTGGCCATGGAATGCACGACATTGGTGAATGCGGGATGCGTGGTGACATCCTCCACCTCGGCACCGTCGATGAAAATCTGGCGTCCGTCGCGCAGGCTCTCCAGATATTGCTGTCCGGTCTTGAGCATCGGTGTCTCCTGTAAGGTCTTGTGTTCGATCAATAGTGAATGGCCAGTGGCCATCCTGTATCGGCACGCTCCCCGGTCCCGAGCGCGGCGTAGCGCCCGCGCGCAAAGACCAGCGGGTCGCGGTCAGGGTTGCTGGAATGGCGTTCGATCTGGGCGATGAACAACAGGTGGTCGCCTGTGTCCTCCACCCGATAGGCCCCGCATTCCATCACGGCGGTCACGCCGGGGATCAGGGGGGCATCGTGCAGCCCGGTGTCATGCGCGACACCGGCCCATTTGTCGCCGGGCCGGGCAAAACGGTTGGACAGATCCTGCTGCGTCGCAGCCAGGATATGCACGGCATAGCCTTCTGCCTTCTGCCATTGCGGCAGGCCACGGGCACGTTTGTCGATGGAAAACAGGATCAGCGGCGGCGTCAGGGAAAGCGAGTTGAACGAGGTCATCGTCATCCCCAGCTTCTCCCCGCCGGAGATGCAGGTGATCAGGCAGACCCCGGTGGGAAACTGCCCCAGGGTGCCGCGCAGGGCCTTCTGATCTTCGACGGACAGGCTCATTTGCCGTCCCCTCCCTGTTGCAGCAGGTAATCCGACAGCAGCAGCGCCTTTTCCGCGCTGTTGTTCAGGTCGCGGGCCAGATCCTGCAAGATTCGGAAGTTGGTGGCGTTCACCGGTTCGAACAGCTGGTCGTTGATTTCCTGCTGCTGCGGCGACAGAAGGCGCAACAGCTCCTCCCCCCGCTCCGTCACCGACAGCAGGACACGGCGCCCGTCGGTCGGGTTCGGCCGCTTGTTCAGCACGTCAAGCTTCACCAGCTTGTTGGTCTCCGCCGTGACGAAGGCGGGCGAATGGGAGAGGTGTGTCGCCACGGCATTGGCGCCGATACCGTCTTCTCCCTGCAATTGCCGGACAGTGATCAGGAGCGTGTATTGCGGACCGCTCAGCCCGATGTAGCCCGCAAACTGGCCGCGGATCTGTTGCAACCGGGCCGAGAACGCCAACAGGTTATGCAGCATCTGGCGGAACGCGACATCGTTTCCGTCCTGCAACAGGTCATCGCGGCTGACGGTCAGGCGCGTGTTGGTCGGGGTGTCGGTCATCATCGCTCCTTGGCTCTTTCAAAGATGATGAAGTAACTTAATTAACCCGTCAATGATATTTCACAGAAATTTCTGGTGACCGGTGAATTTCCCTGATCGGCGGCGCGCGCCTGCCTGGTTTTCGGGCATCCCGTCCATGCGAAACGCCCGCACCACATCCACGGCACGGGCGTAATTCTGTTAACTTCCAATACTTTGCAGGTTTCTGGCAGGATGACCCTCCTGCCCTACCCCGCCGCATCCTGGTTCAGTTCCGCCAGCACGTCCTGGGTATGTTCCCCCAGCAATGGCGGCGCGACCTGCGGCTGTGCGTCCCGCGTTCCGTCGATCCAGACCGGGTTGCGCACTGCCCGGACCACCCCTTCGGAGGGATGTTCAAGGTCCATGAAGGATTTCAGGTGCTGTACCTGCGGGTCGTCGAACACCTCTTCCACCGTGTTCACCGTGGCGAAGGGCACGTCGGTCTCCACCAGCCGCGCCTGCCAATAGGCCAGCGGTTGGGCGGCGAAACTGCGGGCGACCTCCCGGCTGAGGTCAAAGTAGTTCTCGATCCGCCCGGCGCGTTCGGCAAAGCGCGGATCCTGGGCGAGCTCCGGCCGTTCGATCGCGCTCAGCAGGCCTTTCCAGAACTTTTCCTGCGACGACATGTGCACATTCACCAACCGCCCGTCGGCACAGCGGAACACGTAGGATTGCGAGGTCCGCACCCGCAAATAGGGATCCGAATGCAGGTCCATCTGCGTGAAATAGCCGAACGGATCGGGCATGAAGGCCATCGTTGCCTCCAGCATGTTGATGTCGACCCGCCGTGCCGGGCCGCCGCGCTCCCGCTCCAGCAGGGCGGAAAGGATGCCGTAGGCGGCGTAGATCCCCGTGACGTTGTCGGAAATCGTGGGCCCGGTCAGGGCGGGGGCCTCGGGCTCGACAAACAGGCTGGACATGCCGCTGATCGCCTGCGCCACGGCGTCATAGGCGGGCCGCTGGGCATAGGGACCATCGGTGCCGAAGCCACTGATCGAACAGCGCACAAGCCGCGGGTTCAATTCCATCAGCTGCGCGTCGGAAAAGCCCAGCCGATCCAACACGCCGGGGCGGAAATTGTCCAACAGGACATCCGCCCGCGCGATCAGCTGGCGCAGCGTGTCCTTGCCCGCGTCGGATTGCAGATTCAGCGCCACGCTGCGCTTGTTCCGGTTGTAGGAGCAGAAATGCGGGCTGTAAGCCCCGCCGCGAAAGCTGCGGAACGGGTCGCCCCCATCCGGGCGTTCGATCTTGATCACGTCGGCGCCCATGTCGGCCAACATCATGCCGGCCAGCGGCGCGGTGATCATCGTGGACAATTCGACGACACGATATCCCTTGAGCGGAACGGTCATTGCGGGGGTCTCCTTGAGTGGTCGGCCGGGCGGCGGGCGATCATTCCTGGCCGGTGACCAGGGCGATCAGCGCATCCCGCGCCTCGAAAGTGGGAAAATGGCCGATGCCGGGCAGACGCACCGGTTCGACCGAAAGGTGGGACGCCAGCGCCGTGACGGCATCGGGCGGGGCCACGGGATCGGCATCGCATCCCATCACCTGCACGGGGATCGTGCCGGGGGACAGCAACGCGGGCAGGTATGTGGCGCACAGCATCTCCCAGGCCTGAAGATAGGCGCTGGCGGAGATCCCGGCCATCGTGGCGATGATCCGGGACAGATCCCCGGGTGTGGCGTCGGGCCCGACAATGGCGCCGGTCCGGGCCTCCGCAAAGGCGGCCATCCCGCCGTCTCGAATTTCCGTCAGGCGGGCGGTGCGGATTTCCTCCCGCACGGGCGGGGGCAGCTGGCCCGCTCCGATCACCGGGCAGACAAGGCTGAGGCGGGACGCCCGGTCCGGCGCCAACTGCGTCAGCGCCGCGACCACCACGGCCCCCAGCGAATGACCCACCATATGCGCCGGTCCGACGTCGCGCTGATCCAGGAAATCCAGCAGCCGCAGCGCGTAATCCGCCGCCGCCGGGCTGGCAGATGGCAGCGGCGCGGCACCGTCATATCCCGGAAAGCTCCAGGCCAGCACGCGGCGCCCGCGCGCGAGCGGCGCCAGCACCGGGCGCCAGTTGGCCGTCGTTCCGCCGATCCCATGGATCAGTACCAGCGGCGGACCATCGCCGGCCTCCAGCCAGCTATGCCCGCCCCCGGTCTGCAATTCGACATCCTGCATTGTCTTCTCCTACAGCAGCCAGGACCGGTACCAGGTCACATGGATCACCTGGTCGAAGATGCCCCACAACAGCAGCGTCACCCCGGCGGTATAGGCCAGCGCGATCACCGGCTTCGCCCGCGCCTTGATCAGCAGGAACGCCAGGGTAAAGAGTGGCAGCGCGATCATCTGGCCCACGGCCATCGTCACCAGCACGATCCCCGCCATCCAGACCACGAACTCTCCCATCACCCGCACAGGAAACGGATCGGACCGTCCGTCGTCCAGGTCGCGGCGCTTCCAATCCGCGATCCCTGCCAGCACCACGCACAGCAATCCCGGCGCGGCCATCGCAACCGGGAAGGCCGCCAGCGTCGAGGGCCAGTCCCGCGCGCCCCAGAGCGCAAAGCCAAAGACCACCACCATGAACGCCGCGAAGACAACGCCGAACCGTGCAGAGCCGGCCTGCTCCGCGATGGTCATCTGCCGGGCTTCGGCCAGCGGCGCGGCCCGGTCGCGGGCGGTCTGGCGCATCGTCTTGCGTACCGACAGCAGGATCGTGAGGACCGCGACAGCCAGCAGGATCAGCACGATGGGACGCCCCAGCCAGGCATAGCCATAGGATTGGCGGGAAATGTGCAGCGCGTTTTCCAGGATCGGCGCAATGATGAAACCCAGGATCAGCGGCGGGCGCGGCCAGGCGGCGCGCTTCATCGCGATGCCAAGCGCCCCTGCCCCGAACAGCGCGATCCAGTCGCCCAGCTGAAAGGTGCTCATCCACGAGCCCATCAGGGTAAAGACGGTAACGGCGGGCACCAGCAGCAGCGTGGGGATGAAGATCAGCCGGGAGATGTATTTCGACAGGAAGAACAGCAGCCCCGCCGCCACCACATTGGCAATGACCAGCGTCCAGATCAGGCTGAAGGTCAGCGACAGGTTGGTGGTCAGCATCGCCGGGCCCGGCGCGACGCCCTGAATCAGGAAGCCGCCCAGCAACAACGCCATCGGCGGGCTGCCCGGAATGCCGAAGGCGATGGTGGGCACCAGCCCGCCGCCCTTGACCGCGTTGTTCGCCGCCTCCGGCGCGATGACGCCGCGCACGTCGCCCGTGCCGAATTTCGGATCCTTGCGCGTGGTCTGCACCGCATGGCCGTAGGCGATCCAATCCGCGATCCCGGCACCCAGGCCGGGCAACATGCCAATATAGACACCCAGCAGCGAACAGCGCAGGGTCAGCCACCATTCACGGAACGCGTCACGCATACCCTGCATCAGACCACTGCCCTTGCCCGGCGCCGCCGCAACGTTGGAAATACCGCCGCCGCCCTTCATCAGGTCCAGCAGTTCGGGGATGGCAAATAGGCCCAGCACCACGGGCATCAGGGGCAGGCCGTCGATCAGGTACAGCACGTCGAACCAATAGCGCGGGATCGCCACCTGTTCGCCGTAGCCGACGCAGGCGATCAACGTACCCAGGGCCGCGGCTGCGATCCCCTTGGTTATCGACCCGCCGCTGAGCGATCCGACCATGGTCAGCCCGACGACACCCAGCATGAAGAATTCCGGCGAGGAAAACGCCATGATGATCGGTTGCAGGATCGGGATCGACAGGACCACCGCGATGGCGCCGATCACGCCGCCGATGGCCGACACGGTGAAGGCGGCGCCAAAGGCGCGCTCCGCCTCGCCACGCTTGGCCATCGGGTGGCCGTCCAGCACCGTGGCCTGTGAGGCAGCCGTGCCGGGTATCCCCAACAGGACCGATGATATCGTGTCCGCTGTCGATGTGACGGCATACATGCCCAGCAGGAAACACAGGGCCGGCACGGTTTCCATGGTAAAGGTGAACGGCAGCAGGATCGCCATGCCGTTCAGTCCGGACAAGCCGGGGATCACCCCGAAGACGATCCCGATCATGATCCCGAGAAACAGGAACCCGATTGCAGGCCATACCAGCAGCTGGGCCGCGCCCGCCATCGCCTGTTCCAGCATCTTGATCGTCTCCTGTTGGCGTCGAGAAAGCGTGGGGCGCGGCACCGGGACGCCGCGCCCGATGGTCTTACTGGTTCACGTAGGCGGTAAAGCCGTCAACGAATTCCGGCGACAGATCGCCCAGTTCGTTGATGATCTGCTGGCCGGTGGCGCCCACGGTCATGCGCGGTTCGATCCCCACGGTCTTGGCGTAATCGGCGATGAAATCGGGATCTTCGGACAGGGCCTGAAACGCGGCGCGCATCGTCTCGACCGCGCCATCGGGCGAATTCGGCGGCATGAAGACCGAGCGGTACATCGCCTCCATGATGTTGTTGATCAGGCGCAGCGCCTCCCAATTCTCCCCGGCGGGCACCGCATCGGCTCCGTGCTTGGCCCGGTAGAGATCCAGGAAGGTGACAGTGTCGTATTGGTCGAGCAGCGGATCCGCGCTGAACTCACCGTCCTTTTCCACGTCGAAGTGGAACAGCGGCGTGGCGACTTCCGGTTCGATCAGCAGCGGGATGATGGCCGAGGAATAGCTGGTCAGCGATCCGTTTGACAATTGCACCTCGTCCTGAAGGACGGCGGTGGCGATGTCCTTCAGGCCCTTGTAGCCACTGACCAGTGTATACGGCACCTCCAGCAGGTCCAGCGCCAGGCGTGTCCGCACTGTCTGGTGGATCGTCGGCGACAGCGTACCGGCCTTGAAGCCTTCGGTCTTCAGCAGGTCTTCGGGGGCTTCGACACCGGGCGCCACGTCCTTGCGCATATAGAAGATCGTCGGCTGGGAGATCCCGGCGACGAAATCGAAGTCGTTGTATTTGATCATCAGGCCGGGCGCGTCGATGATCTGGTCAATCGGGTTCCAGGTGAAGAAACCAACCGTCATCCCGTCCGCCTTGGCGGAGGTGCCCAGGTAGTTCGACCCGATATTGCCACCACCACCGGGCATGTTCTGCACGATGATGTCCGGGTTGCCGGGAATGTGCTTGCCCAGGTGGTTGGCGATCAGCCGCCCCTCCACATCGGTTGAGCCGCCGGCGCCGTAATTGATCAACAGCGTGACCTGTTCGCCCTCGTAGCTTGTCTGCGCCACCGCCGGGCTGAGGCCGGCGAGCAGCATCGCCGTGCCGGTTGCAAGTGTTTTCAGTACATTCATTTTCTATCCCCTGTTGGCTTGCATGTTCTGTGGGTGTTACTGCGCGTAGTCCTTCAGGATCTTCTGGGCGAGAGAGCCGCGCAGGATCTCCTCGGGTCCTTCGGTGATCATCATGCTGCGCTGGTCGCGCCAGAACTTCTCGATCGGCAGGTCGGTGGTCAGGCCGGAACCGCCGTGCAATTGCATGCACCGGTCCATTGCCTCGAACGCCATGCGGTCGCCCTGCATCTTGACGATATAGGCGTCGTGGCGGACGTCCTCCCCCCGGTCGTAACGCTGTGCGGTCTCATAGACCATCAGGCGCAACGCCTTGAGATCAAGGTAGGAATCAACCAGCTTCCATTGCACCGCTTGGCGCTCCGACAGCGGTTTGCCGAATGTCTTGCGCCGGTGCGCCTGCGCGACGGCCAGTTCAAGGCTGCGTTCGATCACGCCGATGGCGCGGGCGCCGTGGCGGATGCGCCCCTGATTGATCCAATCCTGCGCCAGGGCAAACCCCTTGCCCTCCGCTCCGATCAGATTTGCGGCGGGCACACGCACATTGTCGAACGACAACTCGCAGGGCCGATCGCCCATCATCGTGTGCTGTTCGCGGGCGATGGTCAGACCGGGCGTGTCCATGTCCACCAGGAAGGAGGAAATCCCGCCTTTGCGCCCCTTCACCGGATCTGTCACCGCCATCACCTGCGCAAAATCAGCCGATTGCGCCCCGGTGATGAAGATCTTGTAGCCATTGATGACGTAGTCGTCCCCGTCACGCACGGCGGAGGTGCGGATATTGCCCGGATCGCCCCCCGCATCGGGTTCGGACAGGGCGAAACAGGTGGTCTTCTCCCCCTTCATCACCGGGATCAGGTACTTTTCCTTCTGCTCCGGCGTCAGGTTGAACAGGATGGGCGACACCTCGGGTCCAAAGATGCTCTGCTTGCGCGGGGCACAGGCGATGGTGCGGCCCATCTCCTCCCACAGCAGCACCCGCGCCATCAGCCCAAGGCCCAGCCCGCCCTGTTCCTCGCTCAGCTCCACGAACCAATAGCCCAGCTCGCGGGTCTGCGCCTCGAAACGGGCGCGGTATTCCGGTTTCATGTCGAAGCCGTCGGTAGCTTCGCTTTCCACCGGAATGATCTCCCGGTCGACGAAGCGGCGAACCTGATCCTTCAACATGCGCAGATCGTCGGAAAGGTCCAGTGTCATGAGGTTTGGTCCTGCTCTTTGGTGTCAGTGTCTTCGACAGAGGTGTAGGAGGCCTCCGCCGGGCGGTAGCTTTTCTCGTCGACGAATTTTCGGATCGCGCTGTCCTGCGCGCCGGTTCCGGCGCGCATCCGCAGCTCTCCGATCTTGGCGGCCAGGTAATCCTCCGCCTCGCGGACGGGGATGTTGCGAACATACCGCAGCGCGTGTTTCGTGGCCCGGTAGGCTTCGGGATCCTTGGCCATCAGCAATTCGGCCAGCGCGCGCGTGCGGTTACGAAGATCGGCCAGCGGCACCGCCTCGTTGACCAGGCGCAGGCGCGCGGCCTCGACCCCGTCGAACTTGCGTCCGGTCAGACACAGATCCAGCGCGTCGCGATAGCCCAGGGCCTCCGTCAAGACCCGGGTGACCAGGCCGCCGGGAATCTGGCCCCAGTTGATTTCCGACAGGCAGAAGGTCGCGTCTTCAGCCGCGATGGCAAAGTCGCAGGCGATCATCTGGGTAAACGCGCCGCCAATGCAGACACCTTCGACCATCGCGATGGTCGGCTTGTCAAAGACCTCAAGCCGGTGCCAGCGCCATTCGTTGGCCGCCCGCTGCGCCTGTTTCTGCGCGATCGGATCACCGGACAGATCGCGAAAGAATTCCTTCAGGTCCTGTCCCGCGCTGAACGCGCCACCACGTCCGGCAAGCACCACGCATCCGACGCCGGTATCGGCCTCCAGCGCATCCAGGACATCGCACATCTCCCGATGCAGCGTCGGGTTCATCGCGTTCTTCTTGTCCGGACGGTTCAGGAACACCCATGCGACAGGGCCGTCGCGTTCGACCTCCACGGTGGTCAACTTCTCATACGGCATTGGTGCACCCCCCTTGTGTCCGGCCGGCGCGTCGATCCCGACGGGCGCGCTCCGCCGTCATGTCCGGGTCTGGGCAATCGATCTGGCGCATCGGAAATCTCGCATCATTCTAATATTTCACAAGTGTTACACATCGCGGCTTCTCTACGTCAACAACCTTGTGGGCGAGAGGGCTACTCGCATGAATGATCTGATGAATCCGAAGGCAATTGGCAGGGCAGAGATCTTCAAACCCATATCATGCCTTATAAATCAGTTGGATATGAGCAAATTTAGGCCACCCGCACCATTCAGGCAGGTTTATGGCGAGAAAATCGGGCAATACCCTTGTGAAATTTCACAACCCGCATAAAGATAATGGGGAATGCCTCTATGCGGTGCGCCCGCCCTGCGGTGCTGACCACGACCCATGGGCCCGGCCCAAGAAAGGACAGCTGACATGACCCAACTTTCGGTGCGAATCGACAGCTTGGACGGCACGACTGAAACCGACATCCCGATCGACAAACTGGTCGTCGCCGGCTGGACCGGCCGCCAGAAGGAGGCGATGGAGCACCATATCGCCGAGCTGGAGGCGCTCGGTATCAAGCGCCCGGCCGCCACGCCGATGTTCTACCTGCTGTCGGCCTCCCGCCTGACGCAATCCGACACGATGGAAGTGATCGGCGACGGCTCCAGCGGGGAGGCGGAATTCGTCCTTCTGGGCACGCCCGAGGGGCTTCTGGTCGGCATTGGCTCCGACCATACCGATCGCGAAGCGGAGACGGTCGGCGTCACCCTGTCCAAGCAGATGTGCGACAAGCCCGTCGGCGGCACCTTCTGGCGCTTCGACGATCTGCGCGACCATTGGGACCAGATCATCATCCGCAGCTTTGCCACCATCGACGGCGCGCGGGTGCTCTACCAGGAGGGGACAATCGCCGGGATGCTGGCGCCGCAATCGCTGATCGCGGAATACGAACATGATGCCATCGCGCCGGGCACCGCCATGTTCTGCGGCACCTTGCCGGCCATCGGCGGAATTCGCGGATCCTCGGATTTCACCTGCGAGCTGGAAGACCCGGTCCTAAACCGCAAGATCACCTGCCACTACGCAATCAAGACACTGGAGGTGCGCGGCTAAGCCCGGCACCGGGGAGGTCAGAATGAACCTGCACGAGGTCATCGCCGACGGGCTGGCGCAATTGGGGGTCAGCCATCTGTACGGGCTGATCGGGGACGCCAACCTGTTCATGGTGAACAGCTATGTTGCCACCGGCACCGGCCGCTACATCGCCTGCAATCACGAGGCCAACGCCGTGCTGGCCGCCATCGGTCATGCCCAGGTGACCGGTCGGACCGGCGTGGCGACCATCACGCACGGCCCCGCCCTGACCAACGCCGCCACCGCACTGGCAGAGGCCGCGAAAGGCGGTATCCCGCTGGTGGTCCTCTGCGGTGACACCGCGCCGGGGGATCTGCAACACATCCAGAACATCGACCAGCGCGAGGTCGTGCGCGCGACCGGGGCGGAATTCATCGACCTGCGCGGACCGGATACCGCGCTGACCGATCTGGAGCGCGCGTTTCGCCTGGCCGGCCACAATCGCCGCCCCGTGGTGCTGAACATGCGCGTCGACCAGCAATGGGCGGAGACAGAGCCCCAGACCATCGCCTTTGGCCTGCCGGAGGTCACGTTGGCACCGGCCTCCGGCCCCCTGCTGGAGGAAGCCGTGGGCATGCTGGCCTCCGCCAAGCGTCCGCTGATCCTGGCCGGGCGGGCCTGCATCGATCCGGACGCGCGTGAGGCGCTGATTGCCCTGGCCGACCGGATCGAGGCGCCGTTGGCCACCACGCTGAAGGCACAGGCCCTGTTCGAGGGCCACCCCCACAACATCGGCATCAGCGGCAATCTCAGCCATCCAACCGCGACCGAAGTCATCATGCAGTCCGACTGCATCCTCGCCTTCGGGGCCAGCCTGAGCAAATACACCACGGAAAACGGCACCTATACAAAGGGCAAGCGCGTGGTGCAGGTTTTGCCCGACGCGCTGGAAACCCCGCGCATGGACCCGCCGTCGATCCGACTGATCGGTGATATCGCGGGCACCGCCCAGGCCATGACCGCCCTGCTGGATCTGGCCGAGATCCCGGGCAGCGCCGCCGCCGATACCGCCCTGGCGGAACGGCTGGCGGCAGAGGCCACGGCACAACGCGTCCTGCCCCCGGCCCAGCCGACAGCGCCGGGCACCGTGGATATCGTGCCCGCCCTGCGCCGTTTGCACCAGGCTTTGCCGCGCCGCCGCGTGCTGGTCGCCGACCTGGGTCGGTTCGTCTTTTCCGCCTGGCGCAACCTGCCGGTCACCGATCCGCGCGACCTGGTCTTTACCGCGCATTTCGGCGGCATTGGCTGCGGCATGGGGCAGGCCATCGGTGCCGCCACGGCGGTGGATGACCGGCCCACGGTACTGGTTGCGGGGGATGGCGGCTTTCTTCTGTCAGCGATGGGAGAACTCTCGGCGCTGCGGCGCGAGGGTGCCGACATGGTCATCATCCTGTGCAACGACGGCAGCTACGGTGCGGAGCATGTGCAATTTACGAACCGCCGGATCGCGCCTGACCTGTCGATGATCGCACCGCCCGATTTCGCAGCCGTGGCGCGGGCCAACGGGCTGGAGGCGGTGGCCGTCACCGACGCCAGCAGCCTCGACGCGGCCTGCGCCGCGATCGGGGCCCGGCGCGGCCCGCTGCTGATCGACCTGCGGCTGGACCCGGAAAAGGTGTTCAAGTAGCGGCCCTGCCCGCCCGCTTCCGTTTTCCCGACAGTGACAGGACTGGTTTGCCCGGATGAAGAAACTCACGGATGCGCCCGCCCCGGCCGGTCCACGCCTTTCCCTGCGGGACCAGGCTTACGACACGTTGAAACGGCGCATCCTGAATTGCGAACTGCGCCCCGGAGAGGCGGTGACCGTGGCGGAGCTGGCCGCCGCCCTGGGCATCGGGCGCACCCCGGTGACACAGGCGGTGGATCGGTTGATGCTGGACGGATTGGTGCAGGTCATGCCGCGCAAAGGCGTGGTAGTCAGCCCCGTGTCACTGAATCACCTGGTGGAGATCATCGAGATCCGCCTGCTGAACGAAGTTCAGGCCGCCCGTTGGGCGGCGCGCAACGCAAGCAAGGGACAGATCCGACACCTGCGCGACAATATCCGGCGGATGCACAAGGCCTCCGCCACCCGTGACGTGGCCGAGCTGATCACCCTTGACGGTGCCTTTCACCGCCTGATCGCCGAGGCCGCGCGGAACACCATCCTGATGGAACTTCTGGGCAACCTGCATGACCGATCGCTGCGGTTCTGGACCCTGTCCCTGCGCGTGCCGCACCGCAACGATCGCGTCTGCGAACAGCACGAAGCCATCGTCGATGCCATCGCCACCGGCGATCCCGACCGCGCTGAACAGGCGCTGAGCGATCATATCACCGATTTCCAGGCCAATATCATCGGCCAGATCAGCAGGTTCTGAGGCACGGGTCCGCTCCTCAGCCGTACAGCGCCTCTATCTCGGGTTTGTACTTCTGGGCGATACTGGCGCGGCGAACCTTCATGGTGGCGGTGACTTCGCCGTCGTCGTGGTCCAGCTCCTTGGTGAGCAGGTGGAACTTGCGGATGTTGGAGACCTTGGCCAGCCGGGCGTTGCCGGTGGCGATCTCGGCCTCGACCAGCGCACGGATGCGGGGATGTTCCGCCAGGCTGCGGAAGGTGGTGTAGGCGATGCCTTCGTCCTCGGCCCATTTGGCCGTGGTCTCGTAGTCGATCTGAATCAGGGCCGAGACGAATTTGCGCGCCTCCCCGATGACGATGCATTCCTTGATGTAGGGGCTCGCCTTCACCGTGTTCTCGATCTCCGACGGGCTGAGATTCTTGCCACCCGCCGTGATCATGATGTCCTTCAGCCGGTCGATGACGCGGTATTGGCCCTCCTCCACGGCGAAGACATCGCCGGTGTGCAGCCATCCGTCGCGCAGGGCCTCCTGCGTGGCCTCCGGGTTCTTGTAATAGCCGGCAAAGACCAACCCGCCGCGCAGCAGCAGCTCCCCGCTCTCTGCCAGCCGGACCTCCGCATTGGCCGCAGGCTCCCCGACAGAGCCGGGAACGCGATGCTCCAGTCGCTGGCCGATCACCACGCCCGAGGTTTCGGTGGCGCCGTAGACCTCTACCAGCGGGACGCCGATGGTGCGGAAGTACTGCACGATATCGGGCGGAATCGGCGCGGCGCCGGTCATTGCCATCCGCGCCCGGCGCAGCCCGATGAAATTCTGAAGCGCGCGAAAGACCAGCAGGTACCACATGTAATATCGCAGCCGCGCGCCCAGCGGACGGGCGGCGGGCGCAACATTGGCCAGCGGGCCGCAATCGGCCAGCGCCCGGTCATAGAGGCGCCGCCGCCAGCCGCCGGCCTCGATCATGCCGATATGGATGGCGGCGTGCAGTTTTTCCCAGATCCGGGGCACGCCCAGGAAGACGCTGGGCGCGACCTCCCGCAGATCCTCCTGAACGGTGCGCAGGGATTCCCCGAAATTGACCAGGCTGCCGTGATAGGTCGGCACCATCACCGTCGTCATCTGTTCGGCGACATGGCACAGCGGCAGGTAGGAGAGGTGGCTGTCCTGCGGGCCAAACCCCAGGCGTTCCGTCGCCGCCACCGCCTGGGCGCGCAGGTTGCCATAGCTCAGCATCGCACCCTTGGGTTTGCCGGTGGAGCCCGAGGTATAGATCATCAGCGCGATATCGCTCAGTGTCTGGCGGGACAGGACATCGGTCACCTGGTCGGGATTGGTCTGCCGGTCCGCATGCCCGCGTGCCTCCAGATCGGCAAAGGACAGGACAAAGCCATCCGGCAGCTCCCCCGCGTAGCTGCGCATCCCCTTCGTCTCGATCACCACGATGCGGCGCAGGGCGGGCAGCTGGTCGCGGGTTTCCAGAACCTTGTCCACCTGCTCCTGATCCTCGCAGATCACCAGTTCCGCATCGGAATGACCCAACACATAGGCCACTTCGGAGGCCGGAGAGGTCGGGTAGACCCCCACCGTGATCGCCCCGGCCAGCCCGGCGCCCATCTGGCCCAACACCCACTCGATCCGGTTCTCGCTGAGGATCGCGACATGCCCGGCCGCCGGCACGCCCAGGGTGCGCAGCCCGTGCGCCACGGCACAGGCCCGGTCGTGGTAGCCCTGCCAGGTGGTCACCTGCCAGATGCCGAAATCCTTCTGCCGGATCGCCTTGCGATCGGGATCGTGGCGGGCATGGTGACGCAGCATTTGCGGCAGGGTCAGATCGGGAAATTCGGGTAATCTGGTCATCAGGACAGCCAACGTTTGCGACGTTTGTAATGTTTGATATTGCGGAAACTGCGTTCCGCCCCCCCGCCGGTGCCCAGGTAGAATTCGCGCACGTCCTGGTCGGACATCAACCGCGCGGTTGGGCCGTCCAGCTGGATCTTGCCATTCTCCATCACGTAGCCGTATTGCGACACGGCAAAGGCCACGGCGGCGTTCTGTTCCACCAGCAGCATGGACACGCCGGTCTGGCGGCTGATCTTGCCGATGATGGTGAAAATTTCCTCCACCAGCTGCGGAGACAGACCCAGAGACGGCTCGTCCAGCAGGATCAGCTTGGGATCGGCGACCAGCGCGCGTCCGATGGCCAGCATCTGCTGTTCGCCACCCGACAGGTAACCCGCCAGTGACCGGCGCCGTTCACGCAGGCGCGGGAAATAGTCGTAGACCATGTCGAAATTCGCCGGCGCGGCGCCCGCGCGCCCGGTCAGGGCAAAGGTGGCTGCGGTCAGGTTTTCCTCGACCGTCAGGTCTTCGAAGACACGGCGGCCTTCCATGACGTGGAACAGCCCCCGCCGCACCAGCGCGTGCGGGGACTCCCCCTTTGTGTCGGTCCCGTCAAAGCGGATGCGCCCGGCCGTCACCTCGCCATCCTCCAGCGTCAGAAGGCCGGACACGGCCTTCAACGTCGAGGATTTGCCAGCGCCGTTCGACCCCAGCAGGGCCACCACCTGTCCGCGCGGCACCGTCAGGGACAACCCCCTGAGCACCTGGACAGAGCGGTTGTAGACCAGTTCGATATTCTCGATCTCCAGGATCGCATCCGCTTCCATGGGGATTACTCGTCCAGCTCGATCCAGTCGGAGGTCGCTTCCATCTGTCCGCTCTCGGCGTTGTAGACATAGACCCGTCCGAACGGCACGGCGTTCTCCTTGACCGAAACGGGCACACCGAAGATGCCGCCGGTGTCGAAATCGGTGATCGTGGACAGCGCCGCCTTCAGCGTGTCGCCGGTGATCTCCTCGCCGTTCTTCAGCACGCGTTCCGCCGCCTCCGCCATCAGCATCGCAGTGAAAAAGCCCTGCATGTAGCCTGTCGCCTGGTATTCCGGGCGCATCTCGCGGATGCGCTCCAGCATCGGCGCGGCCTCGTCATCGTAATAATAGCGGTAGGGCATCACCCCCATGAAACCGTCGGCGGCCTCGCCCACGCTTTGCCACAGCGACCCGTCCATGGACCAGAACGTGCCCATGAACTTCGCATCCAGGCCCAGTTCGCGCACCTGGCTCATGAATTCGGGGATCGGCGACAGGACGTAGCCGTGGAAGATGATGTAATCGGGCCGCGCGCGGCGCAGTCGCAGAACCTCGGTCGAGACGTCGGCGGCACCAGGCGGGGTGATGATCTCTTCGGCGATCTCCAGACCCAATTCGGCGGCGCGCGCTTTCGTCGCCTCGATCGGGTCACGGCCGAATTCGGTATCGGAATTCACCAGCGCGATGGAGGCCCCCGGAGATTCCTCGGCGATGTATTCCAGCAGAATGCCGACCTGCTGGATGTAATCCGGCCCGGCGATGAAGGTGTAGGGGAATTCCTCCGCGTTGTTGAGCTCGGACGCAAAGGAGGCGCCGCCCATGATCATTTCCCCCCGGCGGGCCAGTTCGGGCGCGATGGTCTTGGCGAACCCGGTGCTGTCGCCGTAATAGAGGTCGATCTCGTTCTGGCTGGTCAGCTTGTTGAACACGCCGACCGACTGGTTCACCTCATAGCCGGTATCCTCGTAGACGAACCGCAGCTGCCGCCCCTCGATGCCGCCGGCGTCATTGATGATCTGGACGTAATCCGACATCCCCTTTTCCACCGCGACGCCCGCAAAGGCAAAGACCCCGGTCAGCGGCAGAGAGCCCCCGATCACGATCTCCTCCTGTTGGGCGGCGACCGGCGTGGCCAGCAGGCCCACCGCCGTTGCCCCGGCCAGAACGGCCCGGCCGGTCCAGTTTCTCATGTTCATGTCTTCTCCTCCCTTGGTTTTTGTCAGTTCCGGAACGGCCACAGCCGAAAGAACCGGCGCAGTCGCGCCACGATCTCGGCCAGGCCCTGCGGTTCGAATATGAGAAACCCGACGATCAGCGCCCCGAAGACGATGGTCCGCACCGGCGACAGCAACGTCGCCGCATCCGGCACGAAGGGAGAGGCCAGTTCCACGATCACGCGCAGCACCTCTGGCGTGAGGGTCATGAAGACCGCGCCCAGGATGCCGCCCAGGATCGTGCCCATGCCGCCCACGATGATCGCCGCCAACAGGAAGATCGAGGTCAGGAACGGAAAGCTCTCCGGTGTCACCACCCGGAACACATAGGCCCAGAGCCCCCCCGCCACGCCCGCGTAGAAGGACGCGATGGCAAAGCTCATCAGCTTGTACCGCAGCAGCGGAATGCCCAGCACCTCGGCGGAGATGTCGCGGTCGCGGATCGCGATGAAGGCCCGGCCGATACGGCTTCGGAACAGGTTCGCCGCGCCTGTCACCATCAGCACCGCAAATGGCATGATCACCCAGTACAGCCGCCCATAGGTCGCCAGCTCGATGCCAAAGAACGTCGCCGGCGGCACCGTGGCGCCGGAATTTCCGTTGGTCACGGCGGTCCAGTTGACGAATACGAAATGCAGGATGAACGACGCCGCGATGGTGGCGATCGCCAGGTACAGCCCCTTGACCCGCAGGCTGGGCAGCCCGACGACCAGACCGATGGCCGCCGCGATCGCGCCCCCCGCCGCGATGTTCAGCAGAAAGGGCGTGCCCAGCGTGCGCTCCATGTAGGCGACGGTATAGGCCCCCACCGCCATGAACGCCGCCTGCCCCAGGCTGACCTGCCCGGTAAAGCCGGTCAGCACGTTCAGCCCCGTCGCCGCGATCACGTTGATCAGCGCCAGGCATGCCAGGTACAGCCAGTAGTTGGACAGGGCAAATGGCGCGACCAGCAGCCCGGCCAGCAGCAGGACCATCCAGACCCGTTGGGGCCGGGTGGTCAGCAGCGCCTCGTCGGCGGGGTAGGTTTCCTTGGCGGTGCCGATGATCATGGTGTCACAGCCTTTCGATCTCGTGAGTGCCGAACAGGCCATAAGGGCGCAGCATCAGCGCCAGGATCAGGATGCCAAAGGTCACGACGCTGGTGTATTCGCCGCCCAGATAGGTGCTGGTCCAGGATTGGATCATCCCCAGGGCCAGCCCGCCGATCAGCGCGCCCAGCACGGAATCGAGGCCCCCGACAATCACCACGACCAGCGCGGACAGCCCGAACACCCCCATCGACGGCGAAATCCCCCCGATGGCGCCCAGCAGCACCCCTGCCCCGGCCGCCGTCGCGCCGCCGATGATCCATGCGGCGGAAAAGACACCGGGCACGTTGATCCCGCAGGAATAGGCCGCCGCCTGGTCCGTCGCCGTGGCGCGCAAGGCTACGCCGCCGCGCCAGAACCGGAACAGCATCAGGAACACGCCGATCACCGCTGCCGCCACGACAAAGGCCACGGCGATCTTGCGTGAGACATAGGCCTCCCCCAGGAACAGCGGCTTGGTCGAGATGAAGGCCGGCAGGGCACGCGGATCGGTGCCCCAGAACAATTCCACCGTGCCGACAAGGATCGACCCCAGCCCGACGGTCACCATGAAGATGGAGATCGGGTTTTCCCCCAGCATCGGACGGATCATTCCGCGTTCCACCACGGCGCCGACCAGCCCGCCGCCGATCACCGCAAGCGGCAGCGCGATCCAGGCGGTCAGACCCCATCCGGCGGCAACGGAAAAGAAGAAATAGGCGCCCAGCATCAGCATCTCGCCCACCGCCAGATTGACCACCCGCGTCGCCTTGTAGATCAGCACATAGGCCAGTGCGGTCAGCGACAGTAGCGCCCCCGATCCCAGCCCGGCGAGGGTGACCTCCAGAAAGAACAGCCATTCGCTCATGCCGTCATCTCCCGTTCGATCCGGTCCACCAATGCCTGCGGATCGCCACTGCCCAGATAGGCCTCGGCGACAAGCGGATCGTTCTGCACCTGCGCGGGCGCGCCGCTGGCAATCACCTGTCCGAAATTCAGTACGGTCACGTGATCGGAGATATCCATGACCAGTCCCATGTCATGCTCCACCATCACGATGGTGACGCCCCATTCCTCCTTCACGTCGAGGATGAAGCGGGCCATGTCCTCCGTCTCCTCGCGGTTCATGCCGGCGACGGGTTCGTCCAGCAGCAGAACGCGCGGGCGCATGGCCAGGGCGCGGGCCAGCTCCACCCGTTTTTGCAGCCCATAGGACAGGACGGCGACGGGCTGGTTGCGGATGTGGTCGATCTCCAGGAAATCAATGATCCGCTCCTCGACCTCGCGGCGCAGGGCTTCCTCCTCCCGCGCGGCGGGCCCGGCATACAGAAACGCCTGCAACAGGTTGGTGCGCATGTAGGCGTGGCGGCCCAGCTTGATATTGTCCAGCACGGTCATGCCGCGAAACAGCGCGATATTCTGGAACGACCGCGCCAGCCCCAAGGCCGCGCGGGCGGGGGGGCGCATGCGGGTGAGGTCCTGCCCGTCCAGCAGAATGCGCCCGGTGGCGGGCCGATAAAACCCCGATATGCAGTTGAACAACGACGTCTTGCCCGCGCCATTGGGGCCGATCAGGGCGCTGATGCTGCCTTTTTCCGCCTGAAACGACGCATCGCGCAACGCCTTCACCCCGCCGAAGGTCAGGGTGATGCCGTCGACCTCCAGCTTGCCGGCCTCACGCGCGGCCCCGGCGGTATCTGCGACACTGCCCGCACTCATGAGAGTATCCCGCCCAAAGGCGCCGGGCAGACGCATTGCGCCTGTCCGCCAGAAATAGCCATGATGTTCCTCCCTGCGCGGGAAATATCCGCGCCTCCACCTCGACGTTACTCAATGGAATTCGAGCGAAGCAAGGAAAGAATTTCGGCGTATCCTCAATATTTTGCGTAGGAAACTTTTCGGAAGATCCACGATCGTATCATGCCGCTGAATCGTGTAATTCAGTGCAACCTTCCCCTGTCGCATCGACCCGCGGCCTCTGAAACTCCGGGCCCGAATTCACGTCCCGCGAACGGTGCCGCAGGTCGGATTGCACCGGGTCACGACCGGCACAATCCGCGTTGGTTCTCGTCAGACGGCCTCGACAATCGTCACATTTGCAATCCCGCCGCCCTCGCACATGGTCTGCAAACCGTAGCGGCCTCCGGTCTGGCGCAGACCTGACAACAATGTCGTCATCAGCCGCGCGCCGCTCGCGCCGAGAGGGTGCCCAAGCGCGATTGCCCCGCCATTCACGTTCAACCGGGCCGGATCTGCACCCGTTTCCTTGAGCCAGGCCAGTGGCACCGGGGCAAAGGCCTCGTTCACCTCGTAAAGGTCGATATCGTCAATCTTCATCCCGGCCCGGTCCAGCGCGCGGGCGGTGGCGGGGATCGGTTCCTCCAGCATGATGACGGGGTCACCGGCGGTCACGGTCAGGTTCACGATCCGCGCGCGCGGGGTCAGCCCGTGGCGTTTCAGCGCCGCCTCCGACACGATCATCACGCCCGCCGCGCCGTCGCAGATCTGCGAGGCATTGGCGGCCGTGATCATGCCGCCATCTTCAAGCGTGCGAACGGCGGAAATCCCGTCAAGGGACGCATCGGCGCGGATCCCCTCGTCGCGATCATGCAGCCCGTCCCCGACAGCCAGCGGCAGGATTTCTTCGGCAAAGGCGCCCGCCTCGGTCGCGGTCTGGGCGCGGCGATGGCTTTCAAGGGCGAACCGGTCCAGTGTCTCCCGGTCAAGGCCGTGTTTCCGCGCGATCATCTCCGCGCCTTTGAACTGGCTGAACTCCGTGGTGCCATAGCGCGCACCGATCCGATCGCTGAACGGACCGCCCAGGCCCGCCTTCCGGTGCAGCGTCACGTTGGAGAACATCGGCACACGCGTCATGCTTTCGACGCCCATGGCGATCACCACATCCTGCGTGCCGGACATGACGGCCTGCGCGGCGAACTGGATGGATTGTTGCGAGCTGCCGCATTGCCGGTCGATGGTCACCGCCGGCACGCTTTGCGGCAGGTTCGATGCCAGCACGCAATTGCGCCCAAAGGCAAAGGCCTGTTGCCCGGCCTGCGTGACGCATCCCACGATCACGTCATCCACCGCAGCCGGGTCGATGCCGGTGCGATCGACCAGCGCGTTCAGGATCTCTCCGCCCAGATCGGCGGGGTGCCAATCCCTCAGCGCGCCGTCACGGCGGCCACCGGCGGTGCGAATGCTGTCGACGATATAGGCTTCAGTCATGGTCTCCTCCATTCACGAAATCGGGTTTGCGTCCGGCCAGGTAGGCGCTGACGCCTTCGCGCCCTTCTGCACCCGCCCCGGCGGCGGCGATGGCGCGGGTCTCCGCTTCCATCTGCTGGGCAAAGCCGGTGGCGTGGGAGGCATGCAGCAACCGCCGCGCCTGCCCCATCGCGCCCACGGCGCCCCGCGCCATCCGGTCGGCGATGCGGGCGCCCTCCTCCTCCAGCGTGCCGTCGTCGACCACGCGGGAGATCAGGCCGATCCGGGCCGCCTCCTCCGCCCCGACGCGGGTGTTGGTCAGGATCATTTCCTGTGCGCGGCGCATCCCCACAAGGCGCGGCAGCAGCCATGTCATCCCGCCGTCCGGCGTCAGCCCTATACCCAGATAGGCCGGGGTGAAATGCGCATCGGGAGCAGCCAGCACCACGTCGCCGGAAATCGCAAGGCTGAGGCCCGCGCCCGCCGCAGGGCCATTGACCAGCGTGATCAAGGGTTTGTCCATCGTGGCGAAATGGCCCAGGGCCACGTGCACCACACCCGCCAGCCGGGTGAGAAACGCCGACACGTGATCCCCCGCTTCGGCAAAGGTATCGACATCGCCACCGGCACAGAACAGCCGTCCGGCGCCGGTCAGGACCACGGCCCGGACGGCCCGGTCGGTGGCGACGGACAGCGCCGCCTCGGCCAGCGCATCGGCCAGTGGCTGGTCCAGCGCGTTGCCTTTGTCGGGGCGGTTCAGCACCAACCGCGCCACCGCGCCGTCGCGCTCGATCGTCAGGCTGTCGGTCATCTGCAATCCTTTGCGGCGTCCAGTGCCAGTTCCACCAACCGAGGAAACGCCTTGGCCCGTTCCTGCGCATGGGCAGAGGCGGCATTGCCGCGCATGGCCCGCCCCTTGATCCCATGGAAAATCGCCGCCAGGCGGAAGAGGTTGAACGCGATGTAGAAATTGTAATCGGGAATGGCCGCGCGCCCGGTGTTGCGGCAATAGGCGGTCAGGTAGGCGTCTTCGTCCGGCAGGCCAAGCGCGCGGGGATCGCTGCCACCCAGTCCCGCCACGATATCGGGCGGCATCCGATACATCATCGCGTGATAGGCAAAATCCGCGACCGGGTGGCCCAGGGTGGACAATTCCCAATCCAGAACCGCCAGAACGCGCGGCTCCTGCGGGTGAAAGACCAGATTGTCACAGCGGTAATCGCCGTGGATCAAGGCGGTCTCGTCCTCCTGCGGAACGGCACCGGGCAGCCATTCGATCAGCGCGTCCATGCCAGCGTCGCGACCCGCATCGGGATCGGCGTGATAGCTTTTGGTCCAGCGCGCGATCTGGCGGCGGACGAAATCGCCCCGGCGCCCGTAGTCTTCCAGCCCCACAGCATCCAGATCGACCCGGTGCAGACGCGACAGCACGCTGTTCATCTCGTTGTAATAGGCGGTGCGGTCGGTCTGCGGTACCTCGGGCAGGGTCGCATCCCAGAAGATCCGCCCCTCCACCATGTCCATGACGTAGAACCAGCTGCCGATGACGCTGTCGTCGGTGCACAGCGCATGAATGCGCGCGACAGGGAAATCGACGGTGGCCAGTGCCTGCTGCACCCGGGCCTCCCGATCGACGGCATGGGCGCCATGGGCGACCCGGCCCGGCGGCTTGCGCCGCAGGACGTAGGATTTGCCGGGTGTAATCAGCCGATAGGTCGGGTTCGATTGGCCGCCGCGGAACTGCGTCACCTCCAGCGGACCGCGAAACCCGTCCACATGCTGCGCCATCCAATCCGCCAGCCGCCCCTCGTCAAAGTGGAAACCGTCACGCACCGCGCCGGCGCCCTGGTTCGCCGCCGCGCCGGTGGCGGGACTGTCCCCGCCACCCGTGGTCGATCCCGCCGTTGCGCGGTCGGTCATGAGGCCTCCTGCGCCTTGGTCCAGCTGCGCTTGATCCGCTTGGCCAGGCTCCATTTATGGACCTCCGTCGGGCCGTCGTAGATGCGGAAGGCCCGGACCTCCCGGAAGACCTGTTCCACGATGGTGTCGCGGGTGACGCCCTGCCCGCCCATCACCTGCACGCAGCGGTCGGCGATGCGCATCAGCGCCTCGGATACCGCGACCTTGGCCATGGAGCTTTCGGTGGTGCCCTGCGCGCCGGTATCCAGCACGCCCGCGCACCAGTAGATCATCTGTTCGGCCTGCCGCAGGTCGATCTGGTTTTCCGCCAGCATGAAGCCGACGCCCTCGTGGTCGATCAGCGCCTTGCCGAAGGCGTGGCGCCGATTGGCGTAATCGGTGGCGATCTCGTGGGCACGCAGACAGGCGCCCAGCCAGCGCATGCAATGGGTGAGCCGCGCCGGGGCCAGACGGATCTGGGCATAGCGGAAGCCCTCACCGCTTTGCCCCAGCATCTGGTCCGCGGGCACGCGCAGGTTGTCGATGGTGATTTCGGCATGGCCGCCGGGCATGGAGCTGTCGATCGTGTCCATCACCCGGTCGATGCGGATGGCCGGATTCGGCAGGTCGACCAGGAACATGCAGGCGCCGTCATCGGATTTCGCCATGACGATGCCCATGCCCGCCCCCTCGGCCCCGGTGATATAGGTCTTGCGCCCGTTGATCACCCAATGGTTGCCGTCGGGGCGGCAGGTGGTCTGCATCATCATCGGATCGGACCCGGCGCCGTTCTCCGCCGCCGGTTCGGTCATGAAAAAGGCCGAGCGCATGTCGCCCCGGACCAACGGGGTAAGGAACCGTTCCTTCATCTCCGGCGATCCGACATGGCCCAGCAGGAACATGTTGCCCTCGTCCGGCGCAGCGGTATTGACCGCAATCGGACCCAGGGGCGACAGGCCGGACCGCATCAGAACCGCCGCCGTTTCCAGATGCGTCAGGTGATCCCCGTCGGGCAGGATATGCGGCGTCAGCACCCCGGCCTCCCGTGCGAGGCCTCGCAGCTCTGTCACCAGCGCGTCCGAAGGGCCGTGATCGCCGCAGCGTGGGTCGTGCTCATAGGGGGCGACGGTGTCGCGGACGAAGGTTTCCACCCGCGCGGCAATTTCCTGCGCGCGGGGCGAGATCCGGGAATTGTCAAGAAAATCTGTCATTTCGGAGCCATTCGGATCGCGCCGTCCAGGCGGATCGTCTCGCCGTTCAGCATGGGATTGTCGATGATGGCGGCAACCAGGTTCGCGTATTCTCCGGGCGCGCCCAGGCGACTGGGAAACGGCGCCTGTGCGCCCAGGCTGTCCTGGGCCTCCTGCGGCAGGCCCTCCAGCATCGGGGTCAGGAAGAGTCCCGGCGCGATGGTCATCACGCGGATGCCATGGCGGGCAAGTTCCCGCGCGATGGGCAGAGTCATGCCCGCGACACCGCCCTTGGACGCGGCATAGGCCGCCTGCCCGATCTGCCCGTCGAAGGCCGCGACGGAGGCGGTGTTGATGATCACCCCGGCCTCTTCGCCCGGTCTTTCGGTGCCATGCAGAGCGGCGGCGAATTTCGACAGAACGTTGAACGTTCCGATCAGGTTGATCTGAACCACCTTGGCGAACGCCGCCAGCGGCAGAGCCTCTCCCTCGCGGGAGACGACCTTGGCCGGCGGGGCGATGCCGGCGCAATTGACCAGGATGCGGGCCTTGCCGTGCAGCCCCTCCGCCTGGGCGATAGCCTCCTCCACCGCGCTTTCGTCAGTGACATCGACCTTGAAGAACACGGCGCCGGTGGCCCTGGCCCTGGCCTCTCCGGCCTCGGCGTTCATGTCGAAAATCGCGACCTTGGCCCCGGCGCCGGTCAGCATCTCCACCGTCGCGCCGCCCAGGCCCGAGGCCCCGCCAGTCACGATTGCGGCCAGTCCGTTCACTTCCATCTCAGTCTCCTCATTCCGTTGCGGCCAGGCCGCGAAGTGCATGTCATCTCTCTTGTCCCGCATGGGCTGCGAATGCCGGTAGGGCCGGCCCGCCGGAAACCGGGCCGAGCCCGGTTCAGCTGTCGGGCTCATAGGTGATCGTCGGGTCGATGCGGGCGTCGGGCTGCATACCGGCCAACGCCCAGCCGCGTTCGAAATCCTTCAGGTGCCGCTCCATCCACCGGCGCGCGCCGGGCGCATCGCCGGCCTTCACCAGATCCACGATGTGCCGATGTGCCGTCAGGTTCCGGGCGGAGGCTTGGGCGATCCGGGGGCGGATGACCTCGAAGGAGCGGAACAGCAGCAGGCTGACCGGCTCCCGCGACAGGAACAGCACGCGGTTATGGGTGCATTCAGCCAGCAACGCGTGAAAGCGCAGGTCCACCTCCACCGTGTCGCCCCCGGAGGCGATCGCCTGTTCCAGTTCGATCAGATTATCCTCCAGCGCGGAGATCTCCGCCGGGGTGGCGCGGTGGGCGGCCATTTCCGCGGCCATCGGTTCCAGGACCATCGCCACGTCCACCAGTTCCTGGAACGTGACCTCGTTCATCACCATGGCGCGGGTGACACGCGGCGCAAGGTCGCCCGAGCTGGGCACCGACACGACCAGCCGTTTGCGGCTTTCACGGACCACCAGCCCTTCGGCTTCCAGCTGCCGGATGCTCTCCCGGACGGTGGAGCGGTTGACCGCGAACCGCTCTGCCAGGTCGGTTTCGGTGGGCAACGGGTCACCCGGCTTCAGGATCCCCGACATGATATAGCGCTGCAATTCCGCAAAGATCGCCTGATAGGCCGGTCGCGGCTTGAACGGCTGGATGGCGAGGTCGGGCAAGGGTCACTGCTCCTGCGACTGCGGACGACGCGGAGCGCCGGAAATTATTTGTCGGACAATCCGGCAGACCGACAGGCTTGTCAAGCGGCCAGCCCAGAAGCTCCGCCAGGAAAGCAGGCGCCACGCGTCGCACGGCGTTCGCCGCGATTCTCTGAAACCGGGGGATCCATGCCGGAACGCGGCACGATCCCTCACGCCTCGCTTCGGATCAGCAATTTTCCGGGGTGACTGGTCAGCCGTGATCGACAGCCGCCATGCGGTGAACGCTGGCATGGCCCGCAACCGCGTCAGCCATGGTGCGACCGGTCGGGGCTATGCCCCTTCCAGCACCTGTCCGATGTCGTCCAGTTCCCGTTGCAGGGAAATCCGGGAAAGCGACGCGAAAGGCAGCGAGACAAAGGCCTTCAACCGGCGCTCCATCGTGGCATAGGCTTGCAGAAAGGCCAGCGCGCGCTCCGCCTCTCCGCCCGTGGTCCTGCTGGGGTCCGGCATTCCCCAATGGGCGGTGACCGGCTGGCCCGACAAGGGCGGGCATTCCTCGTTTGCGGCGTGATCGCAGACGGTAAAGACGAAATCCATGCGCGGGGCCGTGCCGTCATGAAAGATGTCGAGACCCTTCGGGTGGAATTGCGCCGCGTCATGCCCCTTGGAAAGCAGCACCTCGACAGCCATCGGCTTGAGTGTCTCACGCGGGTTCGTCCCGCAGGAGAAGGCCTGAAACCTGTCACCGCCCTCGGCTTTCAGAATAGCCTCGGCAAAGATCGAGCGCGTGGAATTTCCGGTGCAGACAAACAGGACGTTGAATGTCTTCGACCGGGTGGCGGGAATGTCCTTCTGGCCCTCGGACAACAGGGCGGTCAGAAGTTCCGGCCGACCCCGGCAACAATCGTTCACAAGATATTCGATCAGGGAAGCCGTGAGGGCAAGATCAATGCCGTAGTGGAGCGACCGTCCCCGGCGTGTCTGCTGGATCAGCCCGGCCCGCGTCAGAATGCCCAGATAGACCGAAAGCGTGCTGGGCTTGAGGTCCAGCGCGGCGGTCATCTCTCCGGCCGGGACCGTATCGGGGGTACGCCGCGCCAGAAGGCGAAAGACCGACATGCGGCCGGGGTGCGCAAGGGCAGCAAGCGCCGCGATGTTCGCCTTTTCGTTCACGTCTTACCGGTTTCGTGCCTGAATGATGCCGCAGGATCAGGGCTATCTGACGACCGACCGTGGCCGCCGCACCCTGCCCGATGCGTCTAGCACTTTTTGCAACGCCCCGCCAGCCGCGCGCCACGGTGACAAGCAGCCCCCCGGATCAGCCCAGGGCGTAGCCCACACCGCGGACCGTACGGATAGGGTACTTGTTGTCCGTCTGGCCCAGGGCCTTGCGCAGACGCGCCACGTGGACATCCACGGTCCGGCGATCGATCTCGGCGTCCTGTCCCCAGATCCGGTGGACCAGGGCCGTGCGGTGCCAGACCGTGCCGGGGCATTCGATCAACGTGGCCAGCAACTGAAACTCGGTCGAGGCGACATGAACGGCCACCCCTCCGCGCCGAATGCGCAGGCAATCGACCTCCAGCAGGATGTCGTCGAATTCCAGCAAGCTGACGCTGGGACCGGTCTTCAGCGCCCAGCTCATGACAGATCCTGCCCCGAGCGCGTCGCGCCCGGGGGCATGCCGCGCGACACGAACAGCACTTCTTCGGCCAGGTTGGTCGCATGGTCCCCGATCCGTTCCAGTGCCGTGGCCACGAACAGGCGCCCGACATGCTGCCGTGCCTGCGCCGGATGCTGGCGCAGGGTCACCATCACCCCGTCCAGGATCGCATCCTTGTAGGCGTCCACGCGTGTATCGGTGGTGATCACCTGCTTGGCGGCTTCGGTGGCGTGCTCCACCATCGCGATCACGGCCTGGTCCAGCGTACGCACGACAAGACCGGCCATATCCGCGATCTGCCGGGCCTCTTCGGGGCGGAGTGTCAGGCCCGGGGCCGCGATCACATGCCGGGCGATGTTCTTGGCGTGGTCGCCCGCCCGCTCAAGGTTCCCCACCGCGTGTTCGATGCCCATCACCAGCCGCAGATCACGGGCCATGGGCTGAAACCGCAGCAGCAAGTCGAAACAATCGGCGCGCAGCTGTTCAAAGGCCGCGTCGATGTCGAGGTCGCGGTTGACCGCCTCCAGCGCGCGTATCTCGTCGGCGTCGAGATAGGCGTTGGTGGCCAACGTGCAATTCTCGGCCGTCAGCTTGCCCATGCGACGAAAGGCGTCAAGCAGGTCGGCAAAGGCCGCGTCGAAGGATTTCAACAGGTGGGGATTGGACGTCATTGGCGCCACTCACCCGTAGCGCCCGGTGATGTAACTTTCGGTCCGGGGATGTTTCGGGCTGGTGAAGATCTGGTTGGTGTCCCCGAATTCCATCGCCTCCCCCATGTACATGAAGGCCGTCCGGTGCGAGATCCGCGCCGCCTGCTGCATGTTGTGGGTCACGATGACGATGGTCACTGTCTCGGACAGCTCCTGCACCAGGTCCTCGACCTTGGCCGTCGCGATGGGGTCCAGCGCCGAGGTCGGCTCGTCCAGCAGCAGGATTTCCGGGTTCGGCGCCAGGCCACGGGCGATGCACAGCCGTTGTTGCTGTCCCCCCGACAGGTCATAGGCAGAACCGTGCAGCTTGTCCTTCACCTCGTCCCAGATGGCCGCGCGGCGCAGGGCGGTTTCCACCGCCTCGTCAATCACCGCGCGCTTGCGGATACCGCGCACCCGCAGTCCGGCGGCAACGTTCTCGTAGATCGACTTGGGGAACGGGTTCGGCTTCTGGAACACCATGCCCACACGCAGACGCACCAGCACCGGGTCGGCCTCCGGGCCGATCAGGTTCTCTCCCTCCGGTTCCAGGATCACCCGGCCCTCGTAACGGTTGCCGGGATAGAGATCATGCATCCGGTTCAGGCTGCGCAGCAAGGTGGACTTGCCGCAGCCGGACGGGCCGATGATCGCGGTGATCTTGCGGTCCAGGATCGGCATGTCGACATGTTTGATCGCCTGGAAGCCGTTGCTGTAGAAAAAGCTGAAATCTTCGATCCGGGCGCGCAGCGGGTCGCGTTCGGCTGCCGGTCTGATCGCGGGGGGCGCTTCCGATTCCGTGGTGGTCCGTGCTTCGGCCGGGGTCTTGTCTTTGGATATCTCGTCCATGAAAATGTTCGTCTCGGTCATGGGTCAGTTCCTGTAGCCTTGGCGCAGCCGGTACCGGATCCAGATGGCGATCCCGTTGAGCGTGAATGTCAACGCGATCAGCACCACGCCCGTGGCGGCGGCGGCGATGTGAAAGTCTGCCTGCGGCCGGGACAGCCAGTTGAACATCTGGATCGGCAGCACGGTGAAGCCGTCGTTCAGCCAGGCAAAGGAGATGAAGGGGAACTCTGCGCTGACCGGCGGCGGCGGCAGAAAGGCGATGAAGGTCAGCGCGCCGATGGTGATGATCGGGGCCGTCTCGCCGATCGCGCGGCTCAGCCCCACGATGGCACCGGTCAGGATGCCGGGGCGGGCGGCGGGAATGATGTAGGACCACATCACCTGCCATTGATCCGCACCCAGCCCATAGGCGCCTTCCTTGATGATGCGGGGAATGGCCCGAACCGCCTCCCGAGTGGAGACGATGACGATCGGCAGGATCAACAGCGCAAGCGTCATGCCCGCGACCAGGATCGTCTTGCCGAAACTGAAGCCGTAAACGAACAGGCCAAGCGCCAGCAGCCCGTAGATGATCGACGGCACGCCCGCCAGGTTGGATACGTTGATCTCGATGAAGTTCGACAACCATCCCTTGCGGGCGTATTCCTCCAGGTAGAGGCCGGCGCCGATGCCGATGGGGATCGCCAGGACCGCTGTCACCAGGATCACGAGGAGAGAGCCGACCCAGGCCGACAGGATCCCCGCGCGCTGCGGCAACCGGGAGGGGTAGCTGGTCATGAAGTCGTAGGAGATCCGCCCGGCGCCTCGGATGACCAGATCCCCGATCAGCGTCAGCAGCAGCGTCATCGCGATGGCCATGACCACCAGCCCGCCGGTCGCGAACAGGATGTCCTTGCGCTTGGCCCGGCGGACAGCGTCAAAGGCCTGCTGGTCGGTCTTCACGGCGGTGCCGAGGGTTCCCTGTGTCGTGGTGGTCATCTCAATAGGCCTCGCGGAATTTGCGGCGCAGGTAGAAACCGATGATGTTGAACCCCAGCGTGATCACGAACAGCACCAGCCCGACGGCAAAGATCGACTGGTATGCGACAGAGCCATGCGAGACGTCGCCCAGGCTCATCTGCACGATGTAGGCGGTGATCGTGGCCGCGCCCTCGCGCGGGTCCCAGGTCAGGTTCGGGTTCTGACCTGCGGCGACCGCCAGTACCATGGTCTCCCCCACCGCGCGGGACATGCCCAGGATGAAGGCTGCGGTGATACCGGAAAAGGCGCCCGGAATGACGATGCGGGTGGCGACCTGCCATTTGGCCATGCCCAGCCCGTAGCCGCCTTCGCGCAGGCTGTTGGGCACCGCGCGCATCGCGTCCTCGCTGACGGAAACGACATAGGGCAGGATCATGATGCCCAGGATGATGCCCGGGACCAGCAGGTTGATCCCCTTCAGGCCGGGGATGATCCCTTGCAGGAATGGCGTCATGACCAGAAGCGCGAAATAGCCGTAGACCACGGTTGGCACGGCCTCCAGCATCTCCAGCGCGGGTTTGATTGTTTCGCGTACGGCGGGGCGCGCATATTCGCTGAGGTAGACCGCCATGATCAGGCCGAAGGGGACGGCGATGATCATGGCGAGCCCGGCGGTCTGCAACGTCGCCGTCAGCAATGGCAGGACGCCGAATTGGGGATTGGCGAACACCGGGGTCCACATCGTACCGAAGAGGAAGTCGAACAACGGCACGTTGACGAAAAAGCCCCAGGAGTCGCGCAGCAGGACAAAGACGATGGCGGTGGTCACAAAGACCGACAGCGCCGCGCAAAGGAACAGGAAGATCTTCATGCCACGCGCGATCCAGCGCCTGCGGCGGACAAAGCCGCTGCGGATCAGCTCTGCCGAAGTTGGAATGGAAGTGTCGGACACGATGACCTCGCTTGGCCGAAAAGGGGGCGGTGGGTCCGAAGTCCCACCGCCAGTTCGCAGGGGGGGCTTAGTTTGCGGCCAGCAGGTCGGCAGGCGTCACGCCAACCTTGGAGCCACCATCAAAGAAGGAGCCGGTCTTGCGCGCGGCAATCTTCTCTTCCGCAGCGGTGAAAGCCGCTTCGGGCAGTGCCAGGTAGCCGGTGGAGGCGACCAGATCGATGGCATGGGCCGGGTCGAAGAAGAACTTGGCGAAGTCTTCGACGTTCTGCTTCTCGTCCAGGTGCGCCTTGTTGACATACATGAACAGGGGGCGGGTCAGCGGCTGGTAGGTGCCGGATGCGGCATTGTCGGTGGAGGGTTCGACGCATTCGCCGCCGTTGTAGGAAATCTCCAGCGGCTTCACGCGGCCACGGTTCTCCTCCACATAGGCCAGGCCCAGAAAGCCGATGGCGTCGGGGTCGGTGGACACGCCCTGGATGGTGATGTTGTCGTCTTCGGTCGCGGTGAAATCGCCGCGCGATGCGCCCTCTTCGCCGATCACGGCAAAGGTGAAGTAGTCATAGGTGCCGGAATCCGTGCCCGCGCCGAACAGGGTCAGCGTCTGGTCGGGGTAATCGGCGTTCAACTGGTTCCAGTTGTCGATCTTGCCTTGCGCCTCGGTCTCATAAGCGGTCTTCAGCTCTTCGACGCTCATGCAGGTCAGCGGATTTTCCGGGTTCACAATGACAGCCAGAGCGTCCATCGCGACGGGCATCTCAAGGAACTCGATGCCGTTTTCGGCGCAAAGCTCGGCCTCTTCGGTCTTGATCGGGCGGGACGCGCCGGAGAAGCTGGTTTCGCCGCGGCAGAATTTCTTGAACCCGCCGCCGGTGCCGGACACACCCACCACGACACGGTTGCCGGTGGCAATCTGGTATTCTTCGGCAAAGGCTTCGGAGACGGGGAAGACGGTGGACGAACCGTCGACCTGAACGGCGTCCTGCGCGAGGGCAAGACCGGGCAGAACCAGCGCAAGAGCGGTAAGGGCGGGGGTACGCATGAGCAGATATCCTTCTGTCAATGTGGGTAGCTCGCGCCCCTGTTAGTCGCTCAATGTAAAAGATTCGTGACTTCATGAAATGATAAATTGAATGGCGCCCACCGGTTCCGGCCACCTGTCGGACTACTGCTGCCGAAGGGGTCTGTGCCTTCGGGATACAGGTTCCGCCACCCGGCGCGCCGCGCAGATCGCAATCTGCGCGGTCACGCATCGGTCTTCTGTAGGTGCCGGCTGTCTGGCCCGTCCCGCAATGGCCCTGGCGCAGCCTGGCCCCCGTGCGCCAAAGCCGCGCCACGCGGGTCCGCGACAGGCATTCCGCGCAACCGGCGCAGGGCGCGGCGATTGGGTTACGCCGCCGCCTCGGCCCGGCGCCACGCCGGGAACGGGTCCGGCAGATCCGGCAGGGCATCAGGCCCGGAGGCCGCCACCTGCGGCAGCAGCGCCGCATCCAGCCGGGCCTTCAACGCAGGCCAGTCGATACCCGCCCCGATAAAGACGATCTCCTGCCGCCGATCGCCCCAGGGCTCCTGCCAATGCGATTTCAGATAGCTCCGGGCGCCGTCGTGATCCGGCCAGCGTGCCTTCGGGACCGCAGCCCACCACGTCCCCAGCGGCGTGACCGAGGACAGCGCCCCGGCAAGCGAGAATTCCGCCACCCATTCGGAGCGGGTGGCGATCCAGAAATGCCCCTTGGCCCGGATCACACCGGGCAGGTCACCGTTCAGCACCGCCATGATCTGTTCCGGCACAAAGGGCCGCCGCGCCCGGTAGACATAGCTGGCGACGCCGTATTCCTCTGTCTCCGGGACATGTTCGGCAAATCCGTACAGCTCCTTGGCCCACATCGGATGCTCATGCGCCTTCTCGAAGTCGAACAACCCGGTGTCGAGGATCTCTGCGCTGGCAACGTCGGAATGGTTGGTTTCCACGATGCGCGCATCCGCGTTCAGGCTGCGGATGATCTTGCGCGCCGCATCCGTGCGGTCCGGCCCGGCATCCGCGACCTTGTTCAGAACCACCACGTCGGCGAACTCGATCTGCTCCACCAGCAAGTTGACCAGGGTGCGCTCGTCGTCCTCGCCCTGGGTTTCGCCCCGGTCGCGCAGGAAATCGTGACTGGAATAATCGTTCAGCAGGTTTACCGCGTCGACCACCGTCACCATGGTGTCGAGGCGCGAGACATCCGACAGGCTGGCCCCGGATTCGTCGCGGAAATCGAAGGTGGCGGCAACTGGCAGTGGCTCGGAAATGCCGGTCGATTCGATCAGCAGGTAATCGAAGCGCCCCTGGTCGGCGAGGCTGCGCACCTCCTCCAGCAGATCATCGCGCAGGGTGCAGCAGATGCAGCCGTTGGACATCTCCACCAATGTCTCGTCCGTGCGCGACAGCTCGGTATCGGCGCGCACCAGGTCGGCGTCGATGTTCACTTCGGACATGTCGTTGACGATCACAGCGACGCGACGCCCCTCGCGGTTGTTCAACACGCGATTGAGCAGCGTCGTCTTTCCCGCCCCGAGAAAGCCGGACAGGACGGTGACGGGAAGGCGGGTGTCTTTCATGGGATGGATACCTTTCGTTGCATGGGCTTACGGTGGCGCAGTGGCAGTTTGCACGGTCTCCCGCCTGGCTGAGCTGCGCGATGGCTCTTTGGGAGCTGGAGGCTTGTTATGTTATAACATAACCAAATGCAAGCTTCCCGTTGGCCCTCCCGCGTTCCTCTCGCGCGGTTCGGCGCATTCGCTGTCGGCGCCAACCACGGGCCTCTCCACCCCTACCCCACGGAAAATTCCTTGTGGTGCAACAGCAGATCCCCTACACCTACCCCACGGATTTATTTTCGTGGGGTAGTTCTGTGAATCATCTGTCGCAAGTCGCA
This sequence comes from Pseudooceanicola aestuarii, assembly GCF_010614805.1. Lineage (NCBI taxonomy): Bacteria > Pseudomonadati > Pseudomonadota > Alphaproteobacteria > Rhodobacterales > Paracoccaceae > Pseudooceanicola > Pseudooceanicola aestuarii. Next base: position 26,110 of record NZ_JAAFZC010000004.1, on the reverse strand, counting down.
CGCAGCGCCTGGATCGACCTGTTGCGCAACCTGAAGGACGGCACCGTCTCGGGCGTGATCGGAACGCCCAAGCGCAAGACCGTCGGCGCGCGGCAATATTGGTACGATCACTACCGCATGGGCAGCCGCACCATCGACCGCTACATCGGCGAAGACAGCGCAGAGCTGCGCCAGCGGTTGGACCGCCAGAAAGAACTGGCCGCCCAGGACAAGGCACGCGAAAGGGAGCGCGCCCGCCTGATGCGCATCCTGCGGGCCGAAGGGCTGCGCACGGCGGATGTAAACACCGGCCAGATCGTCACTGCCATGGCCCGCACCGGGGTGTTCCGGCTGGGCGGGACGCTGGTCGGGACCAACGCCTTCTTGTGCTACGAAGGGGAATTGGGGACGCGCATCGGCTTCGACGCCGCCGCCCTGACCGACGATATCGACATCGCCAGTTTCGAACGGCTGTCCATCGTTCTGGAGGATCGCGTGGACACGCCGCTGGCCGATGTATTCCACGACCTGAAATTTGCGCCGGTCCCCTCGCTGGACGCACGGCATGTCTGGCGTTGGCGGCAGACGGACCGGCAGACCATGGTCGAATTCCTGACCCCGTCGTTCGACGCGCAGGAGGGGCTGCGCCCCCTGCCCGCCCTGGGGGTCAGCGCCCAGGGGCTGCACCATCTGAACTACCTGATCGCCGAACCGATCCAGGTGCCGTTCCTCTATCGCTACGGCGCGCTGGTGCAAGTGCCGCGCCCCGAACGGTTCGCGATTCACAAGCTGATCGTCGCCGACCGCCGCCGCGACGGTGCCGATAGCGCCAAGGCCGAGAAAGACCGCGCGCAGGCCGCCTTCCTGATCCGGGTTTTGGCGGAGGAACGCCCGATCGAGTTGGCCGACGCCTATGCCGCAGCACAGGAAAAAGGTCCAATCTGGCGCCGTCGCATCGCCGCCAGCCTGGACCGGATGCCCACGACCCGCGCACTGTTGGAGGGGCTGTAGACCTGCGTCAGGGCCGCGGCGGCATGTCAGGATGACGTACCGCCAGTCGCCTCCCCCCCATCTGCCGCCCGACGCGCCGCGATGGTGGCATGGTTTCGGGCGGCCCAGTCTGCAAGGTGTTTCAAGAGGTTCATCAATTCTCGCCCGATGTCAGTCAGGGTGTAGAACACCGCCAGCGGCGGCCCGGCCTCCACTGTCCGGGTCAGGTAGCCGTCCCGCTCCAGCCCGCGCAGATTGTCGGTCAGGACGCGTTGCGTGATATCCCCGATGGTCCGTTTCAGCGCGCCGAATCGCAGTGCGCCGTCCTCCAGCGCGAACAGGATCAGCATTTGCCATTTACCGGTCACCTTGGACAAAACCTGACGGATCGGGCAATGCGCCGCGTCTTCGGCCGACAGGGCGGTGAGGTTCAGCATATCTGGTTCCTTTTAAGTGCGTAATTGATACTTGGTATCCATTGTATACGTATTGCGCCACAAGTCCCCCAGGAACGGAGCCTCTCATGACCCTCACCGCCCCGACCCCCGAAGAGAACACAGCCAACGCGCGCGCCTTCTACGACATGATGTTCAACCAATGCCGCCCACGAGAGGCAATCGCGCGATATGCGGGTGCGGAGTACATCCAGCACAACCCCCATGTTGGCGACGGAAAACAGGCCTTTATCGACTATTTCGACCGAATGGCGGCGGATTATCCCGGCAAATCCGTAACGTTCAAACGGACCGTCGCACAGGATGATCTGGTCGTCCTGCATTGCCATCAGGTCTGGCCGGGCAGCAATGATTATGCCGGGATCGACATCTTTCGGTTCGATGCGGCGGGCAAGATCGTCGAACATTGGGATGTGTTACAGGTGATCACCGAGGGGTCCGCCAATGACAACGGCCTGTTCTGAGATCAATCACATATGGTTATACCTCTTAAGGTAATATGTATTGATATATGATCCCTGCTCCTCGAGATTGCCTGCCACGTCAGGGGAGCAGACCGAAGTGACCGAAACGCCGCAGGATTTCCACGAACTCTACCGCAGCAGCCGCACGGCCTTCCGCGCGGCGGCGCAGGCACAGGGCTGGACACTGGACCACCTGCCGCATCCGCTGACTGGCGCGGCGGGGCTGGAATTCGGCGTGGATGTCGCGCGACTGGGACCGGATCGGCCGCGCCATGTCCTGTTCGTGCTGGCCGGCGTCCACGGGACCGAACTGGAGGCCGGGGCCATCGCCCAGTTGGACCTGATGCAGACCCTGCCCGGGGCGCGGCCTGCGGATTGCGCGATCGTGTTGATCCACGCGGTCAATGCCCATGGCGGCGCGCATCTTTCGCGCACCGATGAAAACAACATAGACCCCAACCGCAACGTCCGCCGCGATCTCGCCCTTGCCCCGCGCAACACCGCCTATGACGCGCTGCATTCGGCCCTGTGCCCGGCGGATTGGGACGGCCCCGCCCGTGCCCGCGCCGAGGCCGAAATCGCCGATTTCATTGCCCGCAATGGCCTGCGCGCCCTCACCCAGGAGGTGCTGAAAGGCCAGTACGATCATCCCGAAGGGTTGTTCTATGGCGGCCGGACGGTGGGCTGGACAGTGCAGACCCTGCAAGAGCTGCTCAGCCAACACGGCGCGGGGGCAACGCGGCTGGCGGTGCTGGACATCCACACCGGCGTCGGGCCGAAAGGCTGGGGAGAGTTGATCCGCCTGGACCGCCCGGCGGTCGAAGGTGCGGAATGGGCCGGGATCGGCGGCTGCGTCTGCGATCTGGCCGACCACGTGCCCGCGACCGATCCGGCGATCAAGATCATCCTGGAATTCGGCACCCGCGAATTCCCCCAGGTTCTGACCGCCCTGCGCGGGGACAATTGGCTGCGCCATCACGACGCGACGCCCGCGCAGGCGGCTGCGATCAAGGCCGATCTCTACCGCGCGCTGATCTGCCGGAACCCGGAATGGCGCGCCGGGGTGATCACCCAGACCCGCGCCGCCGCATGCGCGATGCTGCGCGAACTCGACGGCGCGCGCAGCGATACCGACATCGCAGTCGATGCATTTGGACAGAGGCTCAGCCGGGTGACCGCGCCCGGACAGGCCTATGCGGCATTGCAGGCGCTGGCCCAGCAGGTCATCGGGGCGCGGCTGTTCACGGTGATGGAGCTGGTGGACCAGAGCCGCGCCGGACAGCGCATCCATTCCAACATGCCGCAGGCCTATCCTGTCTCCGGCGTCATCGCGCTGCGCGACAACCTTTGGTACGACACCGCCGTGCGGCGACAGGTGCCCTTTGTCGCCAATGACGCCGCCGGGCTGGCGGAGGTCTTTGCCGATCACGCGCTGATCGCCTCGTTGGGCTGTGCCTCGGTGCTGAACCTGCCGATCACGCTGGATGGCACGCTGCGCGCCACGATCAACCTGCTGGACGTGGCCGGCCATTACACGCCCGACCGCGTGGCGCTGGCGCAGGAGATCCTGACCGAACCCGCCCGCGCCGCGCTGCGCACCGAATTGACCCTCCGGTCCGGGGCCATGCCCCAACCCGACCGCAACAACGAACCCGCCTGAACAGGAGAGACCCACATGACCCTTGCCCCCCGTACCACTCTTGGCGCCCTGGCCCTTGCCACTCTGGCCGGCCCGGCGCTGGCCCAGACCACGCTGAACCTGGCCAATGAATACCAGGCAACGACCTTCGCTGCCGTGGCCGATGAGTTCTTCATCGACCGCGTGGCCGAGCTGACGGAAGGATCGGTGACGATCAACTACTACCCCGGCGGGTCCCTGGGGTTCAAATCCATCGACCATTTCGACGCCGTCACCGATGGCGCCATCGACATCGCCGACACCTATATCGGGCAGCTGTCGGGGATCGATCCGGTGTTCTCCATGCCCTCCCTGCCCTTCCTGACCACGTCCAAGGACGAGGCGCTGAAACTGGAAACCGTGCTGCGCCCCGCCTATGACGAGATCTTCGCCAAGGCCGATCAGGTCTATCTGTTCACCCTGCCCTGGCCGCCGTCGGGCATCTGGACCAACGAGGCGCTGACCGGCGCCGCCGACCTGGCGGAGATGAAGGTGCGCGTGCCCGACGTGACCGCGATGCAGGCGTTCAAGGCCGCGGGTGCCAACCCGCTTCAGGTCAGCTGGGCCGATATCGTGCCGCAGCTGTCCACCAATGCGCTGGATGCCGTCATCTCCTCCGCCGAGGGCGGGACCAACATTTCGCTGGGGGATTTCCTGCCGCAATACACGGCGCTGGATTACGTGATCCCCGTCAACGTCGTGCACATGAACGCCATGGCGCTGGAAAATCTGACCGAGGAAGAGCAGGCCGCCATTCGCCAGGCCGCCGCCGAGACGTCGGACTTCATCTGGGGCAAGCTGGAGGAACGTCTGGCCAGCACCTATGACGACCTGGCCGAACTGGGTGTGAAGGTGGATCGCGACGTCTCCCCCGAGGTGATGGAGACGCTGAAAGCCTCCTCCGGTACCGCGATGCAGGATTGGCTGGAGAAATCCGGCGACCAGGGCCAGGCCCTGCTGGACGCCTACCGCGCCGCCGAGTAATCCCCGGCCCGCCTGCCCCCACCCCGGGGGCAGGCGCAGACAGGAGAGACGATGCACACCGCCCTGACCCGTTACACCCGTCTGACCAGCGCCCTGTCCTGGGTGGCGGCGCAGATTGCCATGCTGGCCGTACTGGCGATGGCGCTTCATATCCTGCTGGAAATCCTGTTGCGGGCGGTCTTCCAGACCTCGACCTTCGTGATGGATGAATTCGTCGGCTACGAAGTCGCGGCAATGACATTCCTTGGCCTCGGCTCCGCGTTGGATCACAAGGTGCTGCTGCGGCTGAACCTGCTGCTGGTGCGCCTGTCGGGCCGGGCAAGGGCTGCGGTGGAAATCGTGAACGCCACGCTGACCCTGACGATCTTCGGCTTTCTGCTGTATTATCTGGCCAAGCTGGCGCTGCGCAATCATGCGCGCGGCACCACCTCCATCTCCGTGCTGGAGGTGCCGGTGTGGATCCCGCAGGCGGTGATCATCGCCGGGATCGGGATCTTCTGCCTGCAACTCACCGGGGTGATCGCCAAGGCCCTCACCGCCCCCGAGACATTGGATTGACCCCCGCATGAGCCATATCGAAATTACGCTGATCGTCTTCGGCCTGCTGCTGCTGTCGTTGGGGGGCGGGCTGTGGATCATGTCCTCGCTGCTGCTGGTGGGGTTGGCCTCTCAGGTCATCATCGCCGATTTCCCGCTGTCCAAGATCGGGTCCATCGCCGCCACTGTCGTGGCACGCAACGGCATGGGCTGGGAGTTGTCGGCCATTCCGTTGTTCATCTGGATGGGTGAATTGCTGATCCACACCCGCCTGTCGCGCATGATCTTCGAGGGGCTGTCGCCTTTCGTCGCCTGGATCCCCGGACGGTTGCTGCATACCTCGGTTCTGGGCTCGACGATGTTCGCTGCCGTCTCCGGGTCCAGCGCGGCCACCACAACCACCGTGGGCCGGATCACGGTGAACGAGCTGATCGGCCGGGGCTATGACAAGTCTCTGACCATGGGTTCGCTGGCCGGCGCGGGGACGCTGGGGCTGATGATCCCGCCATCGATCATCCTGATCATCTACGGCGTCATGGCCGAGGTTTCGATCATTCGCCTGTTTGCCGCCGGCATCATCCCCGGCCTGCTGATGGCCTTTCTCTACAGCAGCTACATCGCGGCGCGGACCATTGCGAACCCTGCCCTCGCCCCGGCAGAGCCCGTGACCTATACCGCCCGCGATTACCTGCGCGCACTGGTCAAGCTACTGCCGATCATCGCGCTGATGGCGATCATTCTGGGTGCGATCTACTCCGGCCTGGCCACCCCGTCCGAGGCGGCGGCAATCGGGCTGGCGGCGACCATGGTCATCACCCTGCTGATGGGTCAGCTGTCGCCGGGCGTGATCTACAATTCGCTTCAGAACGCTGTGCGCATGTCGGCGATGATCGTGTCGCTGATCGTCTGCGCGGCGGTCCTCGCGTCCTCCATGAGCTATGTGCGCCTGCCCCAGTCGATTGCCGAGATCATCACCGCGCTGGACCCCACCAGCCTGCAACTGATCCTGATGCTGGCCGGGTTCTACATCTTCCTCGGGTTGTTTCTTGACGGGACGTCGATCACGGTGATGAGCTTGCCGATCACCATGCCGGTGGTGCTGGCCAGCGGGATCGACCCGATCTGGTTCGGCATCTTTCTGGTGGTGATGATCGAACTGGGCCAGATCACCCCGCCCGTGGGGTTCAACCTCTACCTGCTGCAAAGCCTGACGGGTGCGTCGCTGGGTCGGGTGGCGGCGGCGGCGTTCCCGTTCTTCCTGCTGCTGTGCCTGGGGGTGGTGATCCTGTACCTGTTCCCGGCGCTGGTGACGTGGTTGCCCGATCTGATCTACGGCTGACCCGGCGGGGTTTCCGACCTGCCCCGCCGGACCCGGTCAGTCCTGCGCCAGTTCGGGACAGCGCCGGGCCTCCTCGATCAGGCATTTCTCGAAATATTCGAGTTCGGGTCGAAAGCTGCTGCGCATCACCGTGGCGGAGTGGAAAGTGGTTTCCACCGCCGGCAGGAATGGCCGGATCTCGATCCCCTGGTAGCGCCAGATGCGCGCGGCAAAGGGTTCGATGATGGCCAGCGCCAGCCCCTCGCGCACCACGGCATAGGCGGCCAGCGACGTGTCGATCTGATAGGATTGCCGCGTTGTCACCCCGGCGGTGCGCAGCATCTCGGTAGGTGTGTTCCATTGCGCCGGACCGTCCGGCAGGATGGAGACGATATCCTCTCCTTCCAGATCCTCGGGCCGGATGACCGCGCGGGCACAGAGCGGATGGCCACGCGGCAGCGCGCAGACCTGCCGGGCAGTGCCGATATGACGGCGGCGGACATTGTTCATCGCGGGCAATTGCGCGGCCACAGCTATATCCACTGCCATGCTTTGCACCCGCACGACAACCTGCGCCAGACGGTGCGAATGCAGCAGCACGCGGCAATCGGGATGGCGCTTGCGAAACCGCGCCAGCACCGGTGGGATCAGCGTCGCGGCCAGAGTATGCGTCGCCACCAACCGCAGGCCCAGCCCCTCGTCCCGGATCTGCTGGGCGGCGTTTTCCAACCGCTCCAGCCCCAGGAACTGCTCCTCCACATTGTCAAAGAATTGCAGGCCCTGGCGGGTCGGTTTCAACGTGCCTTTCTGCCGGTCGAACACCCGGAACCCCAGATGGGTTTCCAGATCGGCAATCAGGCGGCTGACGGCAGGCTGGGTGACATGCATCATGTCCGCAGCCGCCTTCATGGAGCCGGCGGCCATCACGCAACGGAATGCCTCCAATTGTCTGAACTTCACCGCGCGCCTCTTCTGACAGATCATAACATTCTGCTATAGAATACCATGAATTGAAACTGGAGATGAAGCGCCCAGCGGCGGCGGGACCGGCCCGAAAGGCCAAACCGCGCCGCTACCTGCCCGACACCCGCGCCCGGAATCCGGAGGGGGTCTCTCCCATCCGCATCCGGAACCGGCGGGAAAAATAGGACGGATCCGCATAGCCCAGCCGGTAGCCGACCTCCGCCAGCGGCAGCCGCGTAAAGGCGATCAGACGGCAGGCCTCGGTCATCTGCACCGTTTCGATATGCGCGCCCAGACTGGCGCCGGTGGCGCGGCGCACGATCCGGTTCAGGTGTCCCGGCGTGATCCGCAGGGCATCCGCATAGTCGCGCGCACGCCATCCGGCGGCGCCGTGCCGCGCGATCAGATTGTCCAGCTTCCGCATCTGGTGCAGGGGGCCGGGACTGGCGGCGTCGCGGCTGGCGCCGTCCTCCGCCAGGGCGGCCAGCAACGCATGGGTCAGCGCCACCAGCATCTGTGCCCGAAAGGTGCCAGCCCCGGCATAGGCCTGCGCGATCTCGCCGATCAGGCGCGCCAGCGCGGGTGTGACCGCGCCACGTCGCACCCCTGCCAGCCAGCCCGACAGCGCCCCGGATTTCGGCCCCAGCCGCGCCACCACCGGACCGGGCAGCGACAGCACACCGCCCTCCGTCCCGCGCGAGAACTCGAAGCCATGCACCACCTGCGGCGGCACGAACAGGTAGTCCCCTGCACCCAACCGGGCCTCCGCCCCGTCCAGGACCACGCGCGCCGTGCCGTGCTCGATGTGGAACACCTGGGACATCTGCGCATGACGATGCGGAGAAATCACCCAATCGTGCAGCCCGGCCCGGTCCAGGATCCGCTCCACATGGATGACATCGGGAAACACGCCGGTTTCGCCGAACAGGTTGAAGACGGGGATATGACCGGGCGCGCGCATGCCCGAAAAGTACCAGCCAAAGCCCCGCCCGTCCATTCGCGCCCCCCGCGCCGGGCGCTAGGATAGGTCCACCAGACCGGAGACCCGCCATGCCCCCCATCCGCACCCAGGTTGCCATCATCGGCGGCGGCCCGTCGGGGTTGCTGCTGTCGCAATTGCTGAACCGCGCCGGGGTGGAGACGGTGATCCTGGAACGGGCCAGCCGCGCCCATGTGCTGGCGCGCGTCCGGGCCGGAATCCTGGAATGGGGCAGCGTCGAGCTGCTGCGCCAGGCCGGGGTGGGCGACCGGATGGCGGCGCAGGGCATCCCTCATGAGGGCTGTTATCTCGCCGACGAAGATCTGGTGATCCGAATGGATTTCCAGGCGCTGACCGGGCGGCGGGTGATGGTCTATGGCCAAACGGAGGTGACCGCCGATCTCTATGCAGCACAGGACGCGGCGGGCACGACGATCCTGCACCAGGTGTCGGACGTGGCGATCACCGATCTGGACCAGCCACGCAGCCGAGTCAGCTTTAGCCAGGCTGGCGCGCGCCGGGAACTGATCTGCCATTACGTCGTCGGCTGCGACGGCTTTCACGGGGTCTCGCGCCAGACGATCCCCGCCGAGATCCGGCGAGAGGTCGCACGGACCTATCCCTTTGGTTGGCTGGGCCTTCTGTCGGAAACGCCCCCGGTGCAGGAGGAGCTGATCTATTCCAGTTCCCGCCACGGCTTTGCCCTCGCCTCCATGAGAAACCCGGCGCTGTCGCGATATTACGTCCAGGTGCCCCTGACCGACCGCGTGGAGGATTGGCCGGATCACAGGTTCTGGGACGCCCTTGCCCGGCGCTTGCCGGCGGAGGCCGCCGCCCGGCTGATCACCGGTCCCGGTATCGAGAAATCCATCGCACCGCTGCGGTCCTTCGTCTCCGAGCCGCTGCGGTGGGGCAACCTGTTCCTCGTCGGGGACGCGGCGCATATCGTGCCGCCGACGGGGGCCAAGGGGCTGAACCTCGCGATATCCGACGTGTTCTACCTGCATTCCGCCCTGATCGACGCGGTGCAAGGGCGCGGGACCGCGGGGATTGATGAATATTCCGACCGCGCGCTGGCCCGGATCTGGAAGGCGATGCGGTTCAGTTGGCAGATGACCACCATGCTGCACCGGTTCGACGACGAGGATGCCTTTGCCGCGCGGATGCGCCGGGCGGCGCTGGCACATCTGGCGCAATCCGAAACCGCCCGGCGCGAGCTGGCGGAGAACTACATCGGCCTGCCGTTCTGATCCCGCACTCTCAGAGGTCGAGGAACACGGTCTCCCCCGCACCCTGCAAGCGGATGTCAAAGCGGTAGCGCCCCGGCCCCAGCTTCTGCGCGATCAACGTGTCGACGCGCGGGCGCTGTTCGATGCGGGCCAGCAAGGGGTCGGCGCTGTTGTCCTCATCCGGGAAATAGATCCGGGTGTTCAGCCCGATATTGATCCCCCGCGCCACGATCCACAAGGACACATGCGGCGCCGAAACCGTGCCGCCGCGCCCGGCGGAGGCGCCGGGTTTGACTGTGCGCAGGGTAAAATCGCCCGTCTCGCCATCAATGGCGAACCGGCAATGGCCGGAGACCCCCGGATCGGCGCCGGGCTGACCGGGAAAAAGCCCTGCACCATCGCATTGCCAGCTTTCAATCATGGCGTCGCGGATTGCCCAGCCGGTGCCGTCGAACACCGCGCCCGTGATCTCGATCACCTCGCCGCTGACCGGACCGGTGATCGGATCGGTGGCGATTTCGGTGGCAAAGCTGCCGGGATTGCCCGCATGGGTCGGCATCAGACCGATATGCACATAGGGTCCGGCGGTCTGCGACGGCGTCTCGGCCAGGTTGTCAAGTTTCTGCACCATGACAGTCACATCCCCTCGATCTTGTTTTCGAACATGGTCTGGCGGCGCCCGCGCAGCACGATATCGAACTTGTATGCCAGAAAATCCAGCGGCCGCGCGCGGGCGAAATCCAGCGGCGCGACCAGCCGGTCCAACTGGGCGCGGTCACGGATGGTGGCGGCGATCGGGCAATGGTCGATCAGCGGGTCGCCCTGGAAATACATCTGCGTGATCAGCCGCTGGCCAAAACTGTGGCCATAGACGGAAAAGTGGATATGCATGGGCCGCCAGTCATTGGCACGGTTCGGCCAGGGATAGGCGCCGGGACGGATGGTCAGGAATTCGTAACTGCCGTCCGCTCCTGTGAGCACCCGGCCACAGCCGCCGAAATTCGGATCCAGCGGGGCGAAATAGCTGTCCTTGACATGGCGGTAGCGGCCGCCGGCATTGGCCTGCCAGATCTCCACCAGCGTGTCGGGCACCGGGCGCCCCGTCTCGTCCAGAATGCGGCCATGGACCAGAATGCGTTCGCCCACGGCGGGCGCCGCCCCCCGGGACCAGTTCAGGATCAGGTTATTGTCCAGTACGCCGATGGGGGTGTGCCCGAAGGTCGGGCCGGTTTCCTCTGACGGGGTGGATTCCATCGACAGCAGCGGCAAGGCTGGGGCGCGGGTCACACTGGTCTTGTAGTCGGGATCCAGCGGCACGGGATGCAGCGCAGGGTTGCGCGGGATCAACGGGCCCTGGGGCGCGGGTGATTTGGCCGCCGGATCAGTCATCGGCCCGGACCTCTTCGTGCCCGGTGCCGTCCTGTGGCGCGGCGGCGTCCTGCGCCATCTCCGCAAGGGTCTGCCGCACCAGTTTCAGGGCATGGTTGGCGCGCGGCACCCCGGCATAGATCGCGACATGTTGCAGGGCTTCGGCCACATCACGGGCACTGGCGCCGGTGCGGGCGGTGGCGCGGACATGCATCGGGATCTCATCGAAATTGCCGGTCGCGGCCAGCAGCGCGATGGTCAGCATCGAGCGTTCGCGGCGGCTGATCGCATCCGAGGCCCAGACCCGGCCCCAGGCGCCTTCGGTGATCAGGGTCTGAAACGGCTGGTCCAGATCCGTCGCGGTAGCTGCCGCGCGCTCCACATGGGCCGCGCCCAGAACCGCGCGCCGGACCTGAAGGCCCCTGTCGTATGTCTCACTCATCCTCTGTCCTTTCGCTCGCCTCGGGACCGCACCCGCGCGGTGGTCGGGCGGGGATGGCCCGTCGCCGCCGTTCCAATGGCATAGCGCCACCAACCCGCCGGGGGCGAGAGAAAACATGCCCCGCGCCGGCTATTCTCTGGTCCGCGCGGAGCAGGTCAGGACAGGCTGTCATCCGGGCCGGCCCTGCCAACGGGCCGGCCCCGTCCCGTCAATCGGTCAGCGCGCCATAGCGGGCATCGCGGAAATTCAGCGCCTCACGCAGGCCTTTGGTCCGCACAAGTTCCTGAAACTGGGCTTTCTCGGGGGCCTCTGCCGCGTTCAGCGTGGCGGCCAGATCCAGATTGACGTTGACGGCATTGCGCAGACCCATCGCCTCATAGGCGCGCACCAGCGCGGTCTTGGTCAGCCGCAGGATCACCAGCGGGGTAAGCGCGATCTTCTGCGCCAGCTTGGTCACCGTTTCCTCCAGTTCCTCGGGGGTGACGACGCGGTTGATCAGCCCGACGTCCAGCGCGGTTTCCGCATCAATCGTATCGCCGGTCAGCAACAGCTCCATCGTCTTTTTCTGGCCCAGCACAAAGGGCATCAACAGCGTCACCGGGCCCGAGCCGAAGCGGATTTCCGGCTCCCCGAACTTGGCGCGGTCGGTGGCGATGATCATGTCGCAGGCCATCGCCAGTTCGCAGGCGCCCGCCAGGCACCAGCCATCGACCGCGCCGATGGTCGGCTTGGTACAGGAGAACACCGCCATGCTGAGACCCACGTTATTGGTCAAGGCGCCGTGCCAATCCTCCGGCCGGGACAGGCCCATCTCCACTTCCTGGGCGATATCGTAGCCGACGGAGAAGTTGTTGTTCGCGCCGGTCAGCACGATGACCTTGACGTCGTCATCCTTTTCCATCGCCTTCACGGCGTCATGGGCGGCTGCGACGACTTCGCCTGCCAGCGCGTTCAGCTTCTTCGGGCGGTTCAGGGTGATCCAGCCGATGCCGTCTTCGATCCGGGTCAGCACGATGTTCTGTTCGTCGGTCATGTTGGTCTCCTCACTCATGATACGGGGGTCGCCGGTTCGGGCCGGGGACCGGTTTGGTCGTCGAATGCCCCGGCGGCCAGCAGGGCGCGCAGGGCGATCTTGTCGGGTTTGCCCAGGGTGGTGCGGGGCAGCGCGTCCAGCACCGCCCAGCCTTCGGGCAGCCACCAGCCCGGCACCGCGGCGCGCAGCCGGTTTTCTGCGCCGTCACGGTCAAAAACAGCGCCGGGGCGCAGAACGACCACGGCAAAGGGGCGTTCCTGGAACCGTTCATGCGGGCAGGCGATGATGGCGGCGTCGGCGATGCCCGGCACATTGCGGATCGCGTCTTCGAGCAGGGGGGCGGGGATCCATTCGCCGCCCGATTTCACCGCGTCCTTCAGCCGGTCGGTCAAGACCAGCGCACCGTCGGATGCGATGCGGCCGATATCGCCGGTGGCGAACCAGCCGTCCGGGTCTGTGGCGGCCTCCGTTGCGCCCAGGTAGCCGTCGATGACACAGGCGCCGCGCACCTGAACCTCGCCCGTGACGGTTTCGCCGGGGGCGATGGCCTGACCGGTGGTATCGACCACCCGCAGCTCCAGCCCCGGCCAGGGATGTCCGACAGGGGCCGGGCCGGAGGTGGCATCGCCGGGCGCGCCGATCACCGACATGGAGGCGGTTTCGGTCATCCCCCAGGCCTGCAACACGCCGACCCCGCGCCGGGACAGACCCTCGATCAGCGCGGCGGGCACCATCGACCCGCCGGTGGCGATACGCATCAGCGGAGCCGGCAGATCGACGCCCGCGCCGTCGAGATGGCCCAGAAGATCGGTCCAGATCGTCGGCACGCCGGCGGCGATCGTGACGTCGCAATCCTGCATCATCCCGTGCAGGATTTCGGCCCGGAAACTTCCGCCCGGCAGCGCCAGCCCGGCGCCCGACATGGCGGCGGCATAGGGCAGGCCCCAGCCGTTGACATGGTAGAACGGCACCGCCAGAAGCGCGACATCGTCGCGACCGATGGCCAGCCCGTCCGCCAGGCACAGGCTGAGCGCCTGAAGCCACACGGCGCGGTGGGAATAGGCCACCGCCTTGGGCCGGCCGGTGGTGCCGCCGGTGTGGCAGATGGCGGCGGCGCTGGTCTCTGCCGGATCGGGCAGGGCCAGCACGTCGGGCACAGGGACCGAGGCCAGCAGATCCTCGTGACAGCGGATCGGCAGGTCCAGGCCGGGGAACGCGGGCAACGCCGCCCCCCCTGCCCCGGCGACCACCACCAGTTCCAACGTGCTGTCGGCCAGCAACGGCGCCAGCGTGGCGAAGCGCGCCGCCAGGTCGTGATCGAGGATCAGCACCCGGTCGCCGTGGTCATGGATCATCCGCGCCAGGTCCGCATCCCCCATGCGGATGTTGAGCGCGTGCAGGACCATCCCGTGGGACGGCACCGCCAGGTAGGCCTCCAGATGGGTCAGGGTGGCGGCGCAGAAGGTCGCCACCCGGTCGCCGGGGCCCAGCCCCAGCCCCGCCAGCGCGGCGCCCAGGCGGGCGGCACGGCCGGCGGTGTGGTGCATGTCCGTGGTCGCGGTCGCCGTCCCGTCGCGGTAATGCACCGGACGGGAGGCGCCGAACCTCCAGGCATGACGAAGGATGCGGGCAACGCCGAGGTCGCCCATTTGCATGGTGCTTTGCATGTGATGTTCCGGCTGTTGCGCGGGCGAACCCGCGGGTCAGTCGACCTTGATCAGAAGACGGCCGCGGATCTGCCCGTCCAGAAGTTTCGGCGCCAGCGCCTCGACCTCGGACAGGGGTGCTTCCTGCGTGATCCGGGCCAGCGCGTCGCGGTCCAGGGTTCGGGACACCAGATCCCACGCCCGTTCACGCAGCGGCAGCGGGGCCATCACGCTGTCCACCCCGGCCAGCGTGACGCCGCGCAGGATGAAAGGCATCACCGTTGCCGGCAGGTCAGGCCCCTGCGCCAGGCCGCAGGCCGCGACCGTGCCGCCATAGCGAACCTTGGACAGAACGTTGGCCAAGGTCTGGCTGCCGACGCTGTCGATGGCCCCGGCGTAGATTTCCTTGTCCAGCGGACGGCCCCTTTCGGACAGGGTGTTGCGGTCCACGACCTCGCTGGCCCCGAGCGCGCGGAGGTACGCCTCCTCCTCCATCCGGCCGGTGGACGCGGCGACGCTGTAGCCAAGCGCCGCCAGCAGCGACACCGCGAAGGAACCGACGCCTCCTGACGCACCGGTTACCAGAATCGGCCCGTCCTCGGGCGTGACGCCCAGATCCTGCAACCGCAAGACACAGAGCGCGGCCGTATATCCGGCGGTGCCGACGGCCATGCAATCCGCGCCGCTCAGCCCCTGGGGCTGGTGCAGCAGCCAATCGGATTTCACCCGCGCCACCGGGGCATAGCCGCCCATATGCGTCTCTCCCACGCCCCAGCCGTTCAGGATGACAGCATCGCCGACGGCGAAACGCGGACTGTCCGAGGCCGTGACCTCCCCCGCGATGTCGATCCCCGGCACCATGGGAAAGCGGCGCACGACCGGACTTTTGCCCGTGATCGCCAGCGCGTCCTTGTAATTCATCGTGGTGTGGCGGACGCGCAGGGTCACGTCGCCCTCCATCAGGTCGTCGTTGGACAGGGTCGTCCAGCCGCGCGATTGCTCTTTCGTGTCCGCGTCGCGGTCGATCACGTAGGCGTTGAATGTGTCGCTCATGCGGGTCTCCTCCTTTGAACTAATGATGGTGGGCGGTGCTGCGGGACAGGCGATGCAGACGGCGCATCGCCTCCACGCCCAGCAGCGGGCCTATACCGAAAACGGCCAGCGTGACGGGCCAGCCGATCGCCGCCGCCAGAAGCGGTGCGGTCTGGATGGTAAACGCCGTCAGCAGGAAACCGAGGGCGGTCTGAAAGGTCATCAGGCTGCCCGCCCGGTCGGCGGGCGCGTGATCGGCCACAAGGGCCGAGAATTGCGCACTGTCGGGGATCACGCAGATGCCCCAGCCGATCACCAGCGCGATGATCAGCGCGGGCGGTCCGCCAAAGGCCGCCGCCGTGGCCAGCGCAAAGGCGCCCGACAGGCCCATGGCGGCGCCGGCGACGCGCGCCTTGCCGATCCGGTCGGCCAGCGCACCGGCGGGCACGCAGACCAGCCCGCCCAGCCCGATGGCCACGAAGGTGGTCAGCCGCGCGGTGGTCGCGGGATCAACGGCACCCGACAGCGTCAGCGAGGCGGTCAACGCCACACCGATCCAGGCCCAGAAGGCGTAAAGCTCCCACATGTGGCAAAGGTATCCGGCATAGGCCAACCGCAGCGGCCGATCCGTCCAGGCCAGACGCAGGGTGGCGGGATCAAAGCGCGGTGCGGTGGCGTGATGCGGGCCCAGTCGCGCCATCAGGACCAGCCCGGCGGCCAGCGCCGACAACAGCGCGGCCAGCGTCACGGTGATGCGCCAATCGGCACCGCCCAGCAGGGCCAGCCCGTGCGGGGCCGCCGATCCCAGCGTCAGCGCCGCGACCAGAAGGCCCACGACAAGCCCGCGCCGGCGCAATGTCCAGCCCACGGCGATTTTCATGCCCACCGGATAGACCCCGGCAAGGCACAGCCCCGTCAGCCCGCGCAGAAGGATCTGCACAATGCCGCCCGGCGGCGTGACCAACAATCCCATGGTCGCGGCCGAGGCGACCAGCGCGCTGGCGGCAAAGACCCGGCGCGGGTCGAACCGGTCCGAGGTGCCGTGTAGTGCCAGCGCCACGGCACCCAGTACAAAGCCCAGCTGAACGGCGGTGGACAACAACCCCGCCCGCCACGGGCCGATCTGTGCCTCTCGGGTCAGTTCCGGCAGGATCGCCGCCGATACGAACCAGAGGGACATCGCCCCGATCTCTGCCAGAAGCAGCAGGAGCAGGCTGCGGGTGCGGCCGGGGCGGGGCAGCTTGGGGGTCATTGCGGGATCTGCCCTTCTGCCTGGCCACGGGCAGGGGCGGCGGGGGCCGTGGCCGCCTGCCCCATGATCTGGCGACGCAGGGCGGCCCGATCGGCCTTGCCGGTATTGCCCAGCGGCAGGCTGGTCCCGAAATGAACGGCATCGGGCAATTTGAACCTGTCCGTCCGACCCCGTGCCCAGTCAAGCAGTGCCGCCGCGTCGGGCGCCCGTCCGGCACGGGGCACGACCAGCAGATGGATCGCCTCGCCCATACGGGGATCGGGCAGACCGGTGGCCAGCACCGCGCCGACATCGGGATGGGTGGCAAAGGTGGCCTCAACCTCCAGCGGAGAGACCTTGTTGCCGCCGCGATTGATCAGCTCCTTTATGCGGCCGCGCAGGCGGACACTGCCGTCCTGTGCGATCTCACCCACATCGCCTGTGGACAGCCAACCGTCGCGCAGGGTCTGCGCGGTCAGATCCGGCTGGTCGAGATATCCCAGCATGGCAAATGGGCTGCGCAGGCGCAATTCGCCGGTCTGCGGATCGGTGGCAACCTGAACGCCCGGCGTGGGATGGCCGAGACTGTCGCCGGTATCGCCCGCCCGGTCACGGCGCAGCAGATCGCAGGTGCCGCTTTCGGTCAGGCCATAGATGGCGTCGATCACCGCGTCGGGCCACCGGGCGAACAGCGCATCGCGCAGATCGGCAGGCACCGGTTCGCCGCCCGTCAGAATGGTGAATGCCCCCCCCGTCCGGCCGCGCCCCTCCTGCGCCAGACGACGCAGCATCGTGGGCACAGCGGCCAGATGGGTCACGGGGCGTGCCTCCATGACGCGCAGAACCGTCGCCGGATCGAACCGGGCCGTCATGTGCACGATGCCACCCTGCATCAGCGGCACAAACGTCGCCCATTGGCCAAAGCTGAACGGCAGTTGCAAGGGCACGATGGCCTCCGGCGCGGGGGGCATGTCCAGCATGGTGCGGATCGCCTGCATCTTGGCCGAAATCCGGTCGCGCGACAGCACCACGCCCTTGGCCCGTCCGGTGGACCCGGAGGTAAAGGTGATCATCCCCGCCCCGTCCAGCAGCGGCCGATGCGGCGGCGCCTGCTCTGCGATGCGTTCGATGGCGGGACGATGGCGTCCCGGCACATCCACGGGCACCACGGCGAACCGGGCACCGGTGGCGTCCTGCAAATCGGCCTGGGTGCGGGCATGGGCCTTGCGATGCACCGGCACGGCGGTGCCGCGCGCGCCCAGCACGGCCATGATCGCAGCGACATCCTCTGCCCGGCCACTCACCGGAACCATCACCGGCTCCGCCGGGGTCAGCCCTGCGGCAAGCAAGGCGCATTGCGTCTCCTCCGCCAATTGCTGAAGCCCGGCGATGGGCAACCAGCCGTGATCGTCCTGAATACCGCCGCCGCGCACCGCCATGAGCGTGGCGTGCAGGTCGGGGGCCTGTCCAGGATCAAAATCGACCGCCTCGCGCGCCATGGTCATGTGCCAAACCTCCGGTCCCGCCACGCCAGTGCCCCGCGCAGACCGCCCTGCCGCAGGGCGTCGAGAAATCCACGCTTGTCCACGCTGCCCTCGCCCTCCAGCTCCAGGTCGATGTCCAGCGACCGCTCCAGTGCGCGATCCATTCCGGCGATCTGCATCGTCTCGTTGATCTGCTGTTTGGTGCGGCGCATCACCATCGGATCGACCACGGCAATGGCGCGCGCCATGTCCATCGCCGTATCCAGAACCGCATCATCCGCGACAACGCGATTGATCATGCCGATCTCCAGCGCCTGCTGCGCGGTCAGGGTGTCGATCCCGAGAAAGGCGATCTCCTTGGCCTTCTTGGGTCCGACGATCCAGGGCAGCAGCATGACCACGATCCCGGCGCCGAACTTCACCTCCGGCTCGCCAAAGATGGCGGTCTCGCCCGCGATGGTGATGTCACAGGCCATCGCCAGTTCGCAGCCCCCCGCCAGCGCCGGGCCGTTGACCGCCGCTATGGTGGGTTTGGACAGCGACCAGAACCGCATCACATTGTCGAAATCCCGCCGCAGCACCGGGCGCCATTCCGCGACCCCCTGCGGGGTGTTGGCCGCCTGGTCCTGAAGGTCAAAGCCCGGCGTGAACGCCTTGCCCGCGCCGGTGACGACGACGGCGCGGCAATCCGGATCAGCCTCGAACCCGTCGCAGGCCTGTCGGACCTCTTCCAGCATCTGCTGGCTCATGGCGTTCAACCGCTCCGGCCGGTTCAGGCGCAGCAGGTGCACCGGGCCCTGCCGGTCGATCTGAATGGTCTGGTAGGTCATCTCTGTCCCCCGCTGCTGCCGTGCTGACCCGCGCGCATGGTGCCGATGGACTGGATACCGCCCACGACGAAGGGGATCAGGATCTGCTGGTAGCTGTCGTAATCGTCCGCCGGGCTGTCATCTCCCAGCAGGGCGTTGATCCGCGCGTCATTGGCGGTGGAGCCATAAAGCCCCGCCAGCAGAAACTGGAAGGCGCGGGCGCCGTCGGCCTCCGACAGCGCGGGCACGGCGTTGCGGATGGCCCCGATGAAGCGCATCGCGGTGGGGTTGAACCCTTCCGCGATGACAGAGGCCAGGGTTCCGTCCCAGACATTGCGCCCGATGAACAACGCATAGCAGCGCCAACCCGGATCGTCGTCCTTGAGGCGGGCGAAATACGGATCGAGAAAGGCCCGCACCACGGGTTCCAGCGCCACGCCGCCCGTCCCCACCAGCCGCTCGTAGGAATCCAGCAACTGCAACCGGTCATCGCTGATCACCCCGGCGCGGCGCAGAATCACCTCGCGGATCAGCTCTTCCTTCTGGCCGAAGTGATAGACGATCTGGCCCACATTGGCGCCGGCCTGCGCCGCGATCTCCTTCAGCGTGACGGATTCGTGACCCCGTTCGGCGAACAAGCGTTCAGCCGCATCCAGCAGCCGACCGCGTGTCGCAACATTATAGGATCCGCCTCTTTTCGTGCTGGCTGACACCTCGGTTCCTCCGCCTGACCCGATGAAAATCGTTACGCTCTATCTAATTTGGATTGAAATTTTATGTTTGACAAGTGGTTTGTTTTCCAAAACCATCATGCCCATACGGAATTCAACGCCGAAGAAGATATAAACACTCGGTTTTGGATGGGGAGGAAACATGATTATTCTGAATTGGATCGACAGGGTGAACCTGTGGGTCGGGCGGCTGGTGAGTTACGGCATCTGGATCGGCGCGGCCGTGCTGGTCTGGGAGGTGGTCTCTCGCTACGTGTTCGGCCAGCCGACCATCTGGGCGCATGGCTACACGCAGCGCATCTTTGCCGCCTATTTCATCCTGATCGGCGCCTACACGCTACTGCGTGAGGGCCATGTGCGCGTCGACATCCTGATCGCCAACCGAACGCCGCGCGTCCGTGCCATGTTCGACGTGTTGTGTTTCGGCATGTTGCTGATCTGGTGCCTGGCGCTGGCCTGGGAGGGCTGGAACTTCTTCCAGGAGGCCCTGCTGTGGAACGAGAAGGACGACAGCGCGCTGGCCCATCCTCTCTGGCCGGTCAAGCTGTGCATGGTCGTGGCGGCGGTCCTGTTCTCGCTTCAGGCGGCCTCGGCCTTCATCCGGGCGCTGGTGACCGCGCTCTCCCCTGCCCCGTCGCAGACCCAGACCCAGCCCGAGGATCGCGCCCAATGACACCTGAACTTCTGACGATCGGCATGTTCGGCGGGCTGATCCTGGCCATCATGCTGGGCGTGTCGCTGTCCTTTGCCATGGGCGGGATCGCGGTGATCTTTTCCCTGATCCTGAACGGGCCGCAGGGGCTGTATTCCGTGGTCTCCAGCACTTTTGGCAACATGTGGTCGATCCTGCTGTCGGCGATCCCGCTGTTCATCGCCATCGGCATCGCCCTGGGCCGGTCAAAGATCGCCGATGATCTTTACCGCGCGTTCTACCTGTGGTCCGGCCGGGTCAATGGCGGGTTGCTGATCGGCACCTCGGGCTTTGCCGCCGTGCTGTCGGCGATGACGGGCAATTGCTCTGCCTCGACGATCACCACGGGGCTGGTCGGCATCCCTGCGATGAAACGCCATGGCTACGACGATCGGTTCGTGCTGGGCACGATCGGGGCCTCGGGCACGCTGGGGATCCTGATCCCGCCCTCCATCACCCTGATCATCATCGGCATGATGACCGGCCTGTCGGTGGGCAAGCTGTTCTTTGGCGGGTTGATCGCGGGGCTGTTCATCCTGGCGGCCTTCATCGTCTACGTGGCGCTGCGCGCCTGGCGTCACCCCGAACTTGCCCCCGCCGCCGAGGTCGCAGCCCCCCTGCGGGAAAAGGTGGCGGCGCTGAAATCGGTGATCCTGCCGCTGCTGATCGTGCTGTCGGTTCTGGTGTCGATCTTCCTGGGCATCGCCACCCCGACAGAGGCCGCGGCGGTGGGCGTGGCGGCGGTCCTCGTCTCCGTCTGGCTGCGCGGGGAATTGTCCCTGCGGTTCCTGCGCGAGGTCAGCCACGACACCGCGTCGGTCACCGGCATGGTGGTCTGGATCATCTTCGGCGCCGGGGCCTTCGTGTCGATCTATTCCAGCGGCGGCGGCATCGCCTTCATGCTGGAGCTGCTGCGCGATACCGGGATGAGCCCCTGGATGCTGATCATCCTGATGCAGGTCGCCGCGCTGGTGTTGGGCATGTTCCTGGACCCGGTGGGGATCATCCTGCTGACGCTGCCGATCTTCTTTCCCATCGTCGTGGAATTGGGATTTGATCCCGTCTGGTTCTGCGTGATCTTTCAGCTGAACCTGTGCATCGGCTACATCACGCCGCCCTTCGGCTACAACCTGTTCTACCTCAAGAGCCTGAGCCCGCAGACACCGATCTCCCAGATCTACGGATCGGTGATGCCCTTTCTCGTGATCATGTTGTTGACCGGCGCCTTCCTGATGGCGGTGCCTGACGTGCTGATCACCCTGACCGCATTCATGAACTGACCGCCGCCCCGCCGGAGAGGAGCCGGCGGGGCCCCGGCGGAACGATTTCAACAAGGAGGAGAAGACCATGACAAATCCCGTGATCAACCGGCGCCGCGTACTGACCGGCGGCGCGCTGGCCGCCGGCGCCACCGCCCTGTCCGCCCCCGCCGTCCTGGCGCAGGAGCAGATCAAGTGGCGCATCCAAAGCCACTGGACCCCCGGTGTCGAATATTATGACAGTATCTATGTCGAATTCGCCCGCCGCATCACCGAGGCCACCAACGGCGAAATCCAGATCGAGGCGTTGCAAGCCAACACCGTCGCGCCCACGAACGAGGTTCTGGGCGCCCTGCGGCGCGGACTGCTGGACGCGGCCTTCATCTTTCCCGCCTACTGGATCGGGCGCATCCCCGTCGCCGGCCACCTGAACGGCAACATGGGCACCTGGGAAAACCACGAGGAGATGCAGCTGTTCTTCTACGAGATGGGCGCGCTGGACGTCATCCGCGAGGCCTATGCCCAATACGGTATCTACCAGGCCGGGCCGATCTCCTTTGCCGGGCTCGCCGTCTTTGCCAAGAAGGCGATCGAGACGGCAGAGGATTTCAAGGGGTTCAAGGTCCGCTCCACCGGTACTGCCGGCCGGGTGTTCGAGAAGATGGGCGCCACGCCGGTCTTCATCCCCGGCGGGGAGCTATACCAGAGCCTTCAGACCGGCGTGGTGGACGGTGCGCATTGGGGCTGTGTCTCCACCGGTTGGGGCATGAACCTGCAAGAGGTCACCAGCCATATCATCACCCCCGATTTCCTCAGCCATTCCAACGGTGAATTCGTCATCGGGATGGAGCAGTGGAACCGCTTGGGCGATGATCACAAGCGCATCATCAACGACGGTGTCCGTGCCATGAGCGCCGATGCCAGTGCCCATTTCCGTCATCTGGACTACCTGCGGATGAAGGAATTCACCGACGACATGGGCAAGAGCATCTCGACCGTCGGGCCCGATGTGATGGCCCAGTTGCGCGACATGTCGATGGAAGTGGTCGATGAATATTCGGCCGAGGATCCCGAATATAGCGGCCGCGTCGGCGCCATGCTGCACGAGTTCATGGCCCTGACCGGCAAGGCCTGACGCCGCTCCCCTCCCATTGCCAGATACCGGCCCGGTCGCGGGCCGGTTCCGCGCCGCCGCGACGATTGATCCCGGCGGCGCCCCCTCCCCTGCTGCCTATGGGCAGCATCAGAAAGAAGCCAAGGAGTTAAGAATGCTGAACAAGGTCGATGTCGATGCGTTGGACGGTGCCCGTCAGGCCATCCGTCAGGATCCCGCCGCAGGTCAGGCCCGCTATGGCGTGAACCTGGCGTGGCAAAGCGGCGTGCGCGCCCGCGTCACCGCCCTGCCCATGACCCTGGGAGACGACGTGATCGAGCGCGATTTCGAATGGATCGTGGACGAGCCGCCCCAGCTGCTGGGTGAAAGCGCGGGCCCGACGCCGCAGGAATACCTGATGTCCGGCGTGGGGGCCTGCATCATGGTGGGTTTCGTGGTCAATGCCAGCGTGCGGGGGATCGAGATCCGCAACCTGGACGTCAAGGTTAC
The DNA here is from genome assembly GCF_010614805.1 of Pseudooceanicola aestuarii. Lineage (NCBI taxonomy): Bacteria > Pseudomonadati > Pseudomonadota > Alphaproteobacteria > Rhodobacterales > Paracoccaceae > Pseudooceanicola > Pseudooceanicola aestuarii. The sequence goes on along the minus strand of NZ_JAAFZC010000004.1, from coordinate 3,205 downwards.
CAGCGGGCTGGACCTGGCCGGGTTCCTGAACCTGCGCGATGACGCCAAGGTCGAGATGTCCGGCCTGGAGTACCAGATCACCGTGGACACTGACGCCGATGCCGAAACCCTGGCGGAGGTGGAGAAGGCGGCGGTGGAATTCAGCCCCAATGCCATGAGTGTCAATCGGGGCATCCCGCTGAGCGGCGCGGTGATCAAGGCCGCCGCCTGATCCCTGTCGGCGGCCGCGTGTCCTCCCCGCGTGGCCGCCGATCCAGTGGCGAGGCGCCGCCCCGGCGTTCGGCGGCGCCCCTTTTGGTCCGAGATCAGATCACGCCACCGGCGCGCAATTGCGCCAACCGGTCAGCCGGAACACCCAGCTCCCCCAGAACCGCATCGGTATCCGCACCCAAGCGCGCGGGTGGCTGCGAAGGCGCGGTGTTGATGCCGTTGGCCTTGAACGTCATGGCGGGGACATGGACCGGATCTGCCACCCCCTCCACCCGCATTTCGCTGATCAGAGCTCGGGCGCGGACCTGGTCTTCGGCCATTACTTCGTCCAGACGCCTGATCCGGGCGGCGGGGACGGCGGCCGCGCTCAACACGTCTTCCCATTCGGCGGCGGGACGGGTCAGGAACACGGCCTCCAGCGTGGCGCGCAGCGCGGCTGCGTTCTCCTTGGCGGACTCGGGCGTGGACCATCGCGGATCCTGCAACAGATCCGCCCGCCCGATCGCCTGGGCCATGTTGCGGAACTGGACCGCATGATTTGCCGCCAGCATCAGGATGCCATCGGCGGTTTCGAATGCCCCGGACGACGGGCTCTGGCTCCAGGCTTCGTTTCCGTTCTGCTCCGGCACCCAGCCGGCGGACAGGTGGTTGGTCATCAGGCTGGCCATCATCGCCAGCGCGGTGTCCAGCATGGCAACGTCCACATGCACCCCCTGCCCCGTCCGCCGCACTTCCATCAGCGCGGCCATGATCGCGGTGGCTGCGTTCAGCCCGGTCGCATAATCGATATAGGGCGCGCCGACCTTCGTGGGGCCATCGCCGGGCCTGCCCGTGGTCAACATGATCCCGCACATGCCCTGGATCACATGATCATAGGCCGGTCGCGTGCGCATCGGGCCGTCCTGCCCATAGGCCGAGATGGAACAATAGACGATATCGGGCCGCACCGCGCGCACCGCGTCCAGCCCCAGGCCCAACCGTTCGGCCACGCCGGGTTTGAAATTCTCCACGAACACATCGCATTCCGCGATCAGCTTCCGCGCCAGTTCAAGCCCGTCGGGCGTTTTCAGATCCAGCGTCACCGACTTCTTGCAGGCGTTGTGGGCCAGGTATCCCAGGGCCATCTTCTGCGCGGCCAGTTCGGGGCGCGGTCCGCCGATCCGGGTCCAATCGCCTTCGCCGGGTTTCTCGATCTTGATGATTTCCGCGCCCATGAGCGCCAGTTGATAGGTGGCATAGGGTCCGGCCAGAACCTGCGTCAGGTCAAGAACCTTCACGCCTTCGAGCGGCTTGAACATCGGGGGCCTCGCTGTGTGGAGAAAACGGGGGGCCGCGCACGCCGCAACGCGCGCGGCGTTGGGTCACTTCGGCGTCACGCCGGCATTTTCGAAGATCACCTTGTTGGCGGTATAGGTCTGCTCCATCTCCGCACGGGCGGCGTCGACACCCTTGTACATGATCGGGATGAAGACGGCGCTGACCACCTGGTTGAACTTCTCGTCCTCGACCGCCGCTTCCAGTGCGCCGGCAAGACGGTCCAGAACCGGGCGCGGCGTGCCCTTGGGCAGGATCAGCGCAGTACGCGAATCCATCGCCAGCGCATAGCCGGCCTCGTCGATGGTCTCGACCTCCGGGTCGCTGGGATGGCGAAAGGTGGTAAGCGCGGCGATCATCTTCATCTGATCGGGATATTTCTTGTGAATGCCCCCTGACAGCGCCAACACGACCTGCTCGCCCAGGATGGCGTTGATCATGTCGCCCCCGCCCTTGAGCGGGACGATATTGGCATCCAGATCGTTCTGGCGCGCGATCTCCTCCATGTACATCCGCGACGCGGGCGACAATGCGCCATAGCTGAAGCCGGGGTTTTCCCGCGCCCAATCCACGAATTCCGCCAGAGTATCGAACGGCGCATCCTTTTGCGTGGCCAGCCCGACCTGGTAGGCGGTGATCATCCCGGCATATTCAAAATCGTCGGGGGTGAAGGACACGCGCTTCATCAGATGCGGTTCCGTGTTGATCACGCTGTTGGACTGGAACAGCACGGTGTAGCCGTCAGCTGCGTCCTTTTGCAGGGTACGGGCCGCGACCGCCCCCCCTGCCCCGGGTTTGTTGACCACGTTGACCGGCACGCCCAGCTGTTCCGACAGCACCCGTGCCGTGGCCCGGCCCACCAGGTCGGTCTGGCCACCGGCCTTGTACCCGACATACATGGTGATCGGCTTGGAGGGGTAATCCGTCTCCTGCGCGGTGGCCGGCATCGTGCCCAAAAGCGTCATGGCCACCGCGAATACGGCTCCAACTAATTGAACTTGTTTTATTTTACTCATCTTATCCTCCCTGGAATGTCTGCGATTCATTGTCGGCCGCAGGGCTATCGCGCCTGTTCGGCCTGTTGCTGCGCGCGATCCAGGCCAGCGTGACACAAGTCAGCACGATGGCCCCGATGGCGATCGGGTGACGGGTCAGGTTCGTCCAGTCGCCATCCAGAATCTGGATCGACTGGCGAAAGGTCAGTTCAACGCTGGGACCAATGACAAAGCCGATCAGGAACGTGACGAAGGAAAAGTCGAGCTTGCGCAAAAAGAACCCGAACAGCGCGAAAAACAGCATCACGTAGATCGAGAAGATATTGGACGTCTCCATGTAGGCGCCCACGCAGCCCAGGAAAAGCACACCGGGAATGATCAGCCGGATCGGAACCCGGATGATCTGCGAAAACAACCGCTGCCCCGCCATCCCGATGATCAGCAACAGCCCGCTGGCGCAGATCATCGCCGCATAGACCGAGGCGACCATCGCCGGCTGTTGCTGGAACATCAACGGCCCCGGCGTCAGCCCATGCAGCACGAAAGCGGCAATCAGGATGGCGGCGATGACACTTCCCGGAATGCCAAGCGCAAACAGAGGCACAAGGCTGGACGGCACCACCGCGTTATCCGCGCTTTCGGCGGCGGCGATCCCCTCGATCCGGCCGGTGCCGAAACTCTCGGGG